>CAYQJV010000009.1:0-43274 GCA_964417925.1 uncultured bacterium
AAGATACAAAATTTCTGCAGACTTACCAAACTTTTTTGTTCCTTCTTGAATAAGCATTTCCACCTTATTTATGTTTCCCAGTTGAAGCTCTACTTCACATAGTTTAAGAAAAGCCCGATAACTTCCTTTTTTACATTTTTTATATACCAAGGAATATAAAAAACTCGCCTCTCGCTTCATACCTTTTCTTTCATAAATTTCTGCAAGAAAATAATCAACCTTACAAGGGAAAACATTTTTAACTTTCAGAAAATCCCTCATTGCTTCGTCATACATTCCAAATTCTTTCTCAAGTAAGGCTCGTTCCAGTATAATCCTCGGAGTCTCCAATTCTCTAAGCACAGAAAGCGCACCCGAGTAATCTCCTATCTCTTTCTTTATCTTGGCAAGAAGTAAACATATCTGTTCCCTATACTCTGGATTTTTCTCTAATTTTTTTAATTCATACATAGCTTGATAAAACTTTTTTCTTTCCATAAGAAATCTCACCATCTCCAAAGCCACTGCAGGCCCCAGGGAGGAGTTAGAATATTTTTTTAAATATCCTTTAAGAAAGGAAAGCGAATCAGGATATCTTCCTAATTTATAGTAAAGCCACTCCCTCCGCAGTATAAATTTTTCTCTTTCTTGTTTCTCTAAGCTTACTAAATTTTGATTTATTAAAGAAACTGCATAAGAATACTGCCCTATTTTTACTGCACACTGTACCATCCTTTCTATTATATCTATCTTGTATTTTTTCAATTTAACCTTTTCATAGTACTCCAGTGCCTTTTCATAATTCCCTTTCGCCATATAGAGATCCCCAAGTTTTATATTTATCTCATCTAAAAAGGGTTGAGCATATTCAGAGTTCAAAAGAGAAAGTAACAATGCCTCTCCTTTCTCGGCTTGTTGAATTTTAAGATAGGAAATACCTTGTAAATATTTTATAAATGCGAGGGAAGAAGAGGAGGGAAAATAGAGATAAAAAGTATCTGCATAGGCTATAAGTTTTTCATATTTCTTCCCAGCATATAAAACCAGAATCAATTCTCTAAGAGCTACTTCATCCACTCCATAATCTTTTATACATCTTTCAAGTTGCCTCTCTGCTTTATCAAACTGTTTTAACTTTGCATAACATAATCCTTTTAAAATACATTCAGCTCTATTTTGAGGAACTAAAATTCGTTGAATAGCCATTTTGAAATCACCTTTCATATATTCAGTAAAAGCTTTAACATATCTCACTCTGTTTTTTAATTCATCCGGAAATTGAATAGAAAGAAGATCAAAAACCTTTTCATATTCTGACTTCCTTAGATACACCAAAGATAGAAGATAACGAGCCCAAGGATTGTTTTTTAAAGACGATAAAATCTCTTCAGCCTTTTTAAGGCTGTCCAACCTTTCGTAAATAGAGGCTTTTAAGAAAGAGAAAAATAACCTATTATTTTCTTTAAGGGGTGGAGAAGGGAAATGCTTTTTAAGATATTGTAGGGATTTAGAATACTCCTTCATTATCCAGTATTCATAGGCTATCATTAAATTTATTTCTTCTAAATTAAATTGCTCCCTACCAAAATCTCTGAGGTTCAAAAATGCATTGATAGCTTCCTTAGGTTTTTGAAGAAAATGTTGTGTCCAAGCAATAAAATAAAGAGTAAAAAGTGGAGGTTGAGGATATCTTCTTAATGCAAGGCTAAAATATTTACTTGCTTCTTTGTAATCCGCAGATAAGAAATACCTTATTCCAGTTAGCCAAGGTTCTTCTGCTGCTATAGAAGAGGTAAAAATTCCGTGTGTTCTTCCCAAAGATATATCTACCAGAAGCCACAATTTTTCATCTCTTGGAAAACACATGGAACACAGTAGATTTTCCGTTATTAAAGGTTTATTTAAAGAATAAAGATAATAAGCATCCTCCACATCAAAGGGATATATCAAAAATACTATGAAAAACATTTCTACGGTTGATCAGTTTTATACCTTTACCGGCTTTTTAACAAACAGATACCTTTTTATCTTTTTTGTAGTGGTCTTCGGAAACTCCTCCTCTCTCAATTCAAAACTTTTTACTCGCTTGTAATCTGCTAAATCTTTTGTATATCTCTTAATTTCTTCCTTTATCAATTGAGTAATCTCTTCTTCTGAAACATCGGGCTTTATTTTATCTATTTCTTCATAATCAGGATGAATTATGGCATGAACTTCTTCTCTCCCTGTAACTGGATTCTCTCTACCTATTACAAGAACCTCCTTTATATAAGGACTCCTCAGAAGCTTTTCTTCTATCTCTTCGGGGTAAACATTTTTCCCCGCAGCAGTTACAATTAAATTCTTTTTCCTTCCGGTAATATATAGGTAACCTTCTTTATCTATCCAGCCTAAATCTCCCGTATAAAGCCATCCATCCTTAAGAACTTCTTTTGTAGCTTTTTCATTTTTATAATATCCAAGCATTATATTAGGCCCCTTTGCACATATTTCTCCAATACCATTTTCATCTGGGGAATCTATTTTTATCTCCACATCCGGTAATGGCTGTCCCACAGATTCATTCTTTGGTCTCTCAAGTCTATTTACAGTTAAAACTGGAGAAGCCTCGGTAAGTCCATATCCTTGAAGGATATTAACCCCAATATTTTCCAAAAATTCAGATACCCATCGAGGTAAAGCTGCACCCCCTGATACCACAAACCTTAAATTATTAAACCCTATTGCCTCTCTAATATTTTTAAAGAATACTTTACCAGGAAACTTCGTAACAGGTTTAATGATTTTTGAGATACCATAGAAAGCATTGAACAACATTTTTTTAAACACTGGCGCATCCTTTACTGCCCGTTGAATACCAAGAACTATTTTCTCAAACAGTAATGGAACTCCAAGCATAAGAGTAACTCCATGCTTTTTCATCGTATCAAGTATCTCTTTAGACTTAAGACTTGGAGAATATACAATTTCACAACCTGCACATAAAGGAGTAAGAAAACCACAGGTAGCTTCAAAAGTGTGGTGAAGAGGAAGAATTGATATAAATTTATCCTTTTCGTCAAAATATATAGCCTGATACATTGAGTTCACATTAGAAGCAATGTTTTTATGCGAGAGCATTACTCCTTTAGATTGTCCGGTAGTCCCTGAAGTATATATCAATACTGCCAAATCATCCAGTGAAGGCTGTGGAGGGAAATAGGGTTCATTCTTTCCTTCCTCTATAACATCGCTCATTGAAATCGCCTTTTTAAGAAGTTTTTTATCTGGTTCATCCATACATATCCATTGACGAAAACTTTTTAAATTTCTTGTAGCTTCTGCTATCACGTCTTCATACATTTTTGAGTATACTATAGCCTTAGTCTCTGAATCAGTTAAAATGTGTCTTATTTCTGAAGCCTTAAGTTGAGGATCTAAGGGGACAACAACTGCTCCAAGCCATTGAATTCCAAGATAGGCAATTGCCCAACTAGGTCTATTTTCTCCGATCAATGCTACCTTTTCCCTTTTTGTAAATCCAAATTTCTTCAATCCCCTTGCGAACCAAGAGACTCTTTCTATCATTTCTTTATAGGTAAATATCTCTACAAGGTCCTTTTTTTCTATCCTTAAAGCAACTTTATTTGCAAATTTTTCTGCACTCCTTCTTATTATTTCTGGGATAGGGGCCACTTCTATCCCCTCTCTAATTGTAGGAACTTTCATACCATACCTCCTTTTTACTGAATTTTTCTTATACCATTCTGTGCTTTTTTTATAATTCTATCAAGAATATCATCATTTTTTTTATTCATAAAAAACTCTACTAACATAGGAAGATTAACACCTCCTATTATATGGACGTCATTATTCCCCATAGAAGCTTGAATTGCAGCACTTCCACAACTTCCTCCAAGTATGTCCACAAAAATAAATACCTTTTCTTTTTTGTATCTTTCTAATATAGCTCTTAACCTCTGAATTAGATCTTTTAAAGAAAGCCTATTATTTGAAACTATAATAAAATTTTCTTGCGGACCTAAAATTGCTTCAATCGCATCCTTTAGTCCCTCAGGAAATTTACCATGACCAAGCAGTACCGCTATTTTCTTTTTCATTCTATCTCATCCTTTTTTATTTTTCTCTCCATTTCCTTTTTTAACTGTTCATTAAAAAACTTAGCAGGATCAAATCCTTTCAACTTAACCAGATGGTTCATTGCAATTACTTCGCAAATCATTGCCAAATTCCGACCCGGAAGTACAGGAATAACGATTTTGGGTAGAGAAACCCCAAGAATTTCCTCTGTATGTGTATCCAATCCCACTCTTTCATAATCTGCTGTTTTTTCCCATCTTACGAGTTCAACAATGACTTCTATTCGTTTCTGAACCCTTATTGATCTTACTCCAAATATACTGTAAAGGTTTATTATCCCAAGTCCCCTTATTTCCATATGATGTCTCAAAACAGGATTTTCCTCGGCACTTTCTCCTATAAGAAAATTGTTTCTTCTCCTTTTTATCTTTATAAGATCATCTGCAACGAGTCTATGACCTCTTTCAACCAGATCAAGGGCTGTTTCACTTTTACCTATTCCTGACTCTCCTGTAATTAAAAGTCCTACTCCATAAACATCCACAAGAGTCCCATGAATGTAGGTCTCAGGAGCAAGACGCATATCAAGATATTCAGTTAAACTATGAATAAATGGAGTGGTTGACATTGCAGTAACAAGAAGAGGAACTTTTAACCTTTCACATTCTAATTTCATTTCCTCAAAAGGATCCATCCCCTCGGTTACAATAACACAGGGGGGAAGAAACCTTACTACATTACGGAAAGCAAGTTCCCTCGTTATAGGATCAAATCTTTTGATAAAAGATATCTCGGTCTTTCCAAAAATCTGAATCCTCTCTTTCATAAAATATCCAGTAAATCCTGCAAGCGCAAGTCCAGGTCTATTGATATCCACTACTCCTATCTTTCTATCCATTCCCTTTTCTACAATAACTTTAAGTTGTAATTCTTCTTTTTCTTCTTCAACAAAAGTCTTTACAGATATTTCCTTTCCAGCCTCGTCCTTCATTTCCTCACTCTTGACTTCGCTCTGAGTTTTCCCTCAAACCTCTCAAGGGTTCTTACAGTTTTATCCTTAAGTTTATCTATTGCTTCAAAGAAATCCTTTCCTTTAGCATTGATCACTTTTTTATCATTCTTCAAAAAGAAAACACCTTCTGCATGAGAAAGACCACCTTCCTTATAAAGGATAATTTCAGAATCTATGATAAGATGGGAGAATCTTTTAAGCTTCTCCATTTTCTTGTTTATGTAGTCCTTTACCCTCTCAGGTATCTCTATATGACGACCTGTTATTCTCATACCTACCTCCTTGATTTAACTAGTTTTTAAAAACCAAAACCGCCTCCCTCCAATCCTTTTTCTTCAATTTTCTTTATCTCCTGCTCCCACACCTCTACATCTTCTTTTCTCTCCCCTTTCAAGAAAATAACATCAAATTTGTATTTAGAAAGTAATTTTCTTTCCTCCTCTGTAAACCTTTCTTTTAAATCCGCAAAAAATAAAAGGATTTCCTCTTTCTCACATACTTTTTGAGCCTCACTAATCAATTTTTTAATGCTTATAAGATAGTTTTCCGCCTTTTTCTCTACAGGAGTTTTGACACCACTTTCATCTTTTAGCTCACAGCTCTCTATATGCAGAGGTATATTCTGGGCATATAACCACTTGTTGAAGCTTTCTACAAATTTTTTTATTTCTTTATCCGATAGTTTTCTTATAATTAACTTAAGGATTGCTCCTGCTATTTTTTTAAAAAGAATCTTTAACTTGGCACTTTTTTCATCCTCACTCTCTACCATACCCTTTTTATTAAGCTCTGCAACCAAAATTTGAACCTTAGTTTTGGGAAGATTCATCAGCTTTGCTATATCTTTGATGCTCCTTCTCCCATCTATTTGGCTTAAAACTTTCCATTCTTCAGCTGATAGATTAAGAGTTTCTTCTTCCTCAGGAGCCATTGGTACCAAGGCTAAAGATGCATCATCATAGGGAATGTAATGTTTAACCTTTTCCCATTCCTGGAGTTTTGCAGAAGCCTCAAGAAGAAGATCTGTAAGAGTCTTTAATATTTTTCGTTCAACATCAGGTTCTTTCTCCACAAAGCTAAACTTTCCTTTAACCAAAATAAAAATTTCATAAAAAGCCTCTTCACCGCTTACACCGTTGACTTTTGCATTTATTATCTCTCCATCAGAAAAATAGATATCCCCTGTAACATCACCTGTAACTCGTAGGACACCGGATTTTCTTGATGTAGCAAGAAGTTGAATAATATCTACCAATCCTTGCCTTTCTATTTTTCCTTCAAGCATCTAAATGATTATAATAAAGAATTTCTTCATGTCAATATTTTTAACCTTGAATGTCCTTAGCTAAAGGGACAAATTGACAATTATAAAAATTTATATACAATCTATTATGATTTTATACAACACTCTTACCAAAAGAAAACAGACGTTTATCCCTTTGAAAAATGATACTGCAAGAATATATTTTTGTGGAATGACAGTTCAGGAAAGTCCACATATAGGACACATAAGAGCATATATGATTGCAGATATACTTACCCGGTATCTTGAATATACAGGCTATAAAGTGATACTCATTGAAAACTTTACAGATATTGATGATAAAATAATTAAAAAATCTGTAGAAGAGGGTGTAGATTACAGAATTATAGCAGAAAGACATATAGAAGATTTTTATAGGGTAAGAGATGCATTAAATATAAAACCTGCCTATTTCTACCCCAGAGCTACCCAACATATAAAAGAAATGATAGAAATGATTGAGATCTTGGTAAAGAAAAATATTGCTTATGAAGCAGGTGGGGATGTATATTTTGATGTTACAAAGTTCCCCAACTATGGGAAGTTATCGGGCAAGAAAATAGATGAGTTGGAAGCAGGAGCCAGAATAGAACCATCACCTTATAAAAAAAACCCACTGGATTTCGCTTTATGGAAAAAAGCAAAAGAAAATGAGCCCTGGTGGGATAGTCCTTGGGGAAGAGGAAGGCCTGGGTGGCATATTGAATGTTCTGTAATGTCTACCCATTATCTTGGGGCCCCATTGGACATTCATGCGGGAGGTGAAGATTTAATTTTTCCTCATCATGAAAACGAAATAGCCCAGTATGAAGGTGCACGGGAAGAAGAATTTGCAAGGTTCTGGCTTCACAATGCAATGTTAAATTTAAAAGGAGAAAAGATGAGTAAATCTACCAAACATTTTATTCTTGCTAAAGAAGTTGTAAAAATATTCAATCCAAATGCATTAAGACTATTCCTTTTAAAATCCCATTACAAATCCCAAGCAGAATACTCAGAAAAAAGGCTTAAAGAAGCAGAAGAAAGTTGGAATAGAATAAAGGAATTTATCTCAACTGCCAAATCAATAGTAACTCAAGAAAGAGGAACTCTTGCAGATAAAGAGTTCGTAAAGGCCATGGAAGACGACTTAAATACCCCAAAGGCATTGGGAGCAATATTTTCCTTAATACAGAAAGGTTATCAAGCAATTAAAAATAAAGATGTTGATGAACTTCAAAAAATATATTCAAAAGTTCTACTTGAACTTGAAATCTTAGGATTTAAACTGGAAGATAAATTCTCAGGGGATGTTAAAAGACTTGTAGAAAGAATTGTTGAATTTAGAGAAGAACTGAGAAGAGAAAGAGATTATAAAAACAGTGATAGAATAAGAGATATTTTAAAAAACTCAGGTATTATAGTAGAAGATACAAAAGAAGGACCACGAATAATATACCGATGAAGTTGCCCGAGACACCAGAGGAACTTGTAAAATATATAGACAACACATTTTTGAAACCAGATGGAACTGAAAAAGAATTTATAGAATTTATAGAAACAAGCAATCAATATAACTTTAAAACCCTATTTCTCCATTCTCACTGGGTAAGAAAAGCAAAAAAACTTACCAAAATTCCAATTGGTACTGTTGCAGGATTTCCTCATGGGGCAGAAACTATAGAAGAAAAAACCTTTTCTGCTCAGAAAGGAATAGAGGAAGGAGCTGAAGAAATTGATTTTGTCTTAAACATACAAAGGCTAAAAAGCAATGATTTAAAATATATTGTGGAAGAATTTAAAACAATGAGAAAAGCTACCCAAGGTTTCATTTTAAAAGTAATACTTGAGACATGCTATTTAACAGCAAAAGAAAAAATTATAGCCCTTAAAATTGCAGAAGAAGAAGGAATTGATTTTGTAAAAACATCTACAGGTTTTGGGAAAGAAGGAGTTAAAATTGAGGATGTAAAACTTTTAAAAGAAAACTCTAAGAAAATAAAAATCAAGGCATCCGGTGGAATAAGAACACTTGAGTTTACTCTGAATTTAATAAAATCTGGAGCAGAACGAATAGGTACTTCCACAGGTGTTTTAATAGTAAAGGAAGCAATAAAAAGATACAAAAGAGAGGGAAAAATATGGAAAAAATGAAAGTTATTTTAAAAGAAAAGCCAGGGCCAGGGGCTCTGGTTGCAGAAAAAGAAATTCCTAACATCGGTCCAAAAGAAATTCTTGTGAAAGTACAAGCAACATCGATATGTGGTACAGACTTTCACATTTATAATTGGGATGAGTGGTCTGCAAAAAGAATAAAACCTCCAAGAGTATTTGGGCATGAATTCACAGGAGAAGTAGTAGAAACCGGAAAAGATGTAACCATGGTTAAAAAAGGCGATAAAATTTCAGCAGAAACTCATATTGTTTGTGGAAAATGTTATCAATGTAGAACAGGTAATGCACATGTATGCCAGGATGTAAAAATACTTGGGGTAGATATTGACGGAACATTTGCAGAATATGTAAAACTTCCTGAAGAAAACGCATGGAAAGTTCCCAATACAATGCCAGATGAAATAGCCTCCATAATGGAGCCCTTTGGGAATGCAGTACATACAGTTTTCGCTTCAGATGTAGGAGCAAAAGATGTTTTAATCCTTGGATGTGGACCGATAGGATTGATGAGTATCGCAGTTGCAAAAGCAAGAGGAGCCAAAAGAATATTTGCCACAGAACTGAACCCCAAAAGAATTAATCTTGCCAAAAAGATGGGAGCAGATTACGTATTTAATCCAAAAACTACAGACATAATAGAAGAGATCAAAGAATTAACTCATGGTGAAGGAGTTGACGTGGTCCTCGAAATGAGTGGTAATGAAGAAGCGTTAAGACAGGGGTTAAATGTTATAAAACCCGCTGGCTGGGTAGGTTTATTGGGGTTGTACAAACACGATATAAAAATTGATATGAATGAACTGGTAATATTTAAAGGATTAACTCTGTATGGAATAGTAGGTAGAAAAATGTATGATACCTGGTACATAGCCACATCCTTAATTGAAAGTGGGAAGGTAAATCTCTCTTATGTAATTACTCATAAAATGAAATTGGAGGAAATTGAAAAAGCAATGGAAATAATTAAAAAAGGAGAAGGAGCCAAAATAGTACTTTATCCATAAATGTCAATAAAAGTAAAGTTTCCGCTTTTAATTACCCTTCTTATTCTCGTGGCCTCAGGATCTGTATTTGCTGTGATGTTCATTCTTTATATGAATGAAGTAGAAAAAGAAATAGCAAAAAGAGGTATGCTACTTGCAAAAGTATTGGCTGATGTTGATATTTCTGTATTCACTGGTATAGGAGACTATGAAATTAACGATAGAATTTTACATAGTAAGCTTGAAAATATTATAAAAGAACCAGACGTGGAAGGGGCAGCTTACTGTGATGAAAATAAAATAATAATTTATAAAAAAGGAAAAGTCCATACCTCTTGGGGAAAACTCTCTTCTACCGAATTTATCTGTCCCATAGGGAAAAAAGGAAAAATATTAGGTTATGCTTATGTTAAACTACAGAAAGAGGTAATCACAAATGCAAAGAAGAAAACATTAAAAAGAATAATTCCTTTAGGAATCCTTATTACCATATTTTCGCTTATGATAAGTATCCCAATTGCTTTTCTTCTCACAAGACCAATACTTAAACTAAACCAAATGGCACAGGAATTTGGAAAAGGGAATTTTAACGTAAGGGTAAAGGTATCATCCAAAGATGAAATAGGAAGTTTAGCCCAAACTTTTAATAAAATGTCCGAAAGAATTAAAAACCTTTTTATGAAACTAAAAGAAAAACATGAAATGCTACAAAGAGTACTAAAGGAGGCTACCGAAGATGGACTAACAGGACTTTTCGTTTATAGACATTTTATGCGACTCCTTGAGGGAAGCATTGAGATTGCCAATAAGTATGGAATTCCGTTGTCTCTTATAATGATAGATATAGATGATTTTAAAAAAATAAACGATACTTACGGCCATGAAAAAGGGAATGAAGTGTTAAAAAAAGTGGCAAAAGTCATATCTGAACATATAAGAAAAGAAAAAGATATTGCTGGAAGATACGGAGGAGAGGAATTCAGTGTTTTATTAGAAGAAACTGATAAAAACACAGCAATAGAGATAGCAGAAAAACTAAGAAAAAGAGTAGAAAATGAATTCAAAAATGACTTAAATGTTACCATTTCTCTTGGAGTTACAACCTCCAGAAATCCAGAGAACTCTAAAAAAATTATAGAAATTGCTGATAAGGCCTTATATATATCCAAAAGAGAAGGTAAAAACAGAGTTACATTTCTTGAAACATGATTTTCATAGTATTTTTAGTTCCCCCCTCCTCTGAAGCAATGGGAATACCAGGAGAGATATTCTCTTATGGTCTTTCTGCATGTTATTACAATCCTTCTGGAATTTATGTAATGGAATATCCCACCGCCAGTATTGGAATTGAAAATTTAAAAATTATAAATTGGTTTTCAGCAGGAAAAGATTTAGGAATTTTCAAAGTAGGAATCTCTCTGGCAAGAACTCCAAAGAAAAGCATTACCACGGCAATAGGAAAAGACTTTCAAAAACTCCATTATGGAATTCTTTTAGAAGGATTTATAGAGAATGGTAAAGGAATAAGTATAGGTACAGGGGCTCTTTATGAAAATTTTGGTGCATTCCTCTCTCTGAAAAGATTCCTTGAGTATAAAAAATACGATATTACTTTCAAAGGGGGATACCAGTTTGTAACTGAAGAAGGAATAAATCTTTTATTCGGCTTGAGGTATGCGGAAGATAAATTGATCTTAGGATTTTCTGCAGACTATGAAATAAAAAACAATATAGATCTGCTTTTTCACATGGGATTTGAAAAAACAGGTGGTGGAATTGTATTTTCCCTTCCTGAAGATGTATTCTCGTTTGCCTTTTCTTATTATTTTGATCAAGAGGAATGGAAAGTCTTTGCAGGATACTCACGCATTTGGAAACCAAAAGAGGTACGAATAGTGAAACTTGTAAGAGAAATTCCAAGAAAAGAGAAACGTGCAGAAGAAATTAAAAAACCTCAAAAACCTTCACCTGAGGTGGAGGAAAAGCAAAAAAAGTTATTAAAAGAAGGAATTGAACTTTATGCAAAAGAAGAATATGAAAAAGCAATAGAAAAATGGAAAAAAGTAATTGAACTCTGCCCTTACAACGAATTTGCTAAAAAAGCAAAAAGAAACATTGAAGATACACAAAGAATTCTTGAAAAAATAAATGAGTAAGATAATTGAGAAATTAAAGTTACTTGGAGCAGGAGCCAGATATGATCTATGTGGCAACTGTGATAGAGGTGCAAGGTATATAATCTCTTATAACAGGTATATTCATCCTATAGTTTTACCGGATGGGCAGAAAATGAATCTTTTAAAAATACTTTTAACCAATGAATGTGAAAATAACTGTTTCTATTGTGAAAACAGAAAGGGTAGAGATGTAAAAAGGACTCTACTTTATCCCCATGAAATAGCATATATCTTTGATATATTTTACAGAAAAGGTTTAGTAAAAGGAATCTTTCTAAGCTCTGGTGTTAAGAAAAATGCAGAATATACGATGGAAAAGATGATTGATACAGTAAAAATACTCCGAAAAAAATATGAGTTTAAAGGATATGTACATTTAAAAATACTCCCCAAAACCTCTTTACAAACCATTGAGGAGGCCATTAAAGAAGCTACCAGAGTCTCTGTAAACCTTGAAGCACCTTCTGAAGGCCGTTTAAAGAAAATCGCTCCTATGAAAAGCTACCGCATGGACCTTTTCAAAAAAATAGAAATCATCGCAAAAATTCTTGAAAATTATCCAAACAAAGACCAAACTACTCAGTTCATAGTAGGGGCATCGGATGAAAAGGATATAGAAATAGTAAAAGTAGTATGGGAACTATATAAACACAAAAAAGTCAGCAGAGTGTATTACAGTGCATTCCAACCTATCCCCAATACTCCTTTGGAAAATAAAAATCCAGAGAAAGTAATAAGAGAGCATAGACTATACCAGGTTGATTATTTATTTAGAAAGTACGGATTTAAAATTGAGGAAATTATATTTAACCAAGAAGGAAACCTATGGCTTCACAAAGATCCAAAATACATATGGGCAGAAACTCATCCTGAATTTTTCCCAGTTGAAATTAATAAAGCTCCTTATGAAGTATTGTTAAAAGTTCCAGGGATAGGTCCAAGATCTGCAAAAAGAATAATAAAATGGAGAAAATATGCCCCGATAAAGAATATAGAAGATTTAAGGAAAACAGGATGTATTGTTAAAAGAGCATTACCATTTGTGCTGCTTAATGGAAAATTTCTTAAAGAAAAGCAAAAACAAAAGGAGTTATTTATATGTAATGAATATTAATGAAATATAGAAAAGAACAAAAAAGGATTGAATATAAAAATAGCTATCTCTTTATCTCCCAAATCACAGGTACTGTGAACCTATATTTTTCTTTTTGTGAATACGCTTCAAAAGTTATACATCCATTGTATTTATTTTGAGAACTCTCCACCATTAAATAAATCTCTATTTTCTCTTTATTATTCAATTCTTTTTTCTTTATTTTTATTTTTTTAATAAGATCCTCATCAAAAGAAATCACCTTAAGTGAAATCTTTTTAGAAGAAAGATTTTCTATTCTTAAAATTTTTCCTACCAATGTATCTTTAGAACTTCTAACTTTTACAATCGGTGGAATAATCCTAAAAGGCACAGTATACTCATCCGTAAGCAAAATCCTTATTCCTATCTTTTTTACCGTCTCCTTATCAGGCCTTATATAGGCATGTTTTTCCGTAAATCCTGAGAATCCTCTGGAATCAAATATAAATTTTACGTATGTACTATCCCCTGGAAAAACTACATCATTTTTCAAAGGAGCGGTTGAACATCCACAAGTAGGACGTACTGATAATATTTTTACGGTATCTTCACCTTCATTTTTCAACCAGAATCTATGAGAATACACGTAAGACTTAAGAGCATTGCCAAAATCAAAAATTTCTTCTTTAAGAATAAGTAAATTAAATATTAAAATAGTAAACATAATCAGCAGGGGTAGGATAAGATTCTATTTCCTCTATCTCTTTTTCCTTAATCCTTATCCATAAAGGAATAAACTCTTCAGAAAAAATATTAAATTTCAAGAGAAATTCATGGTCTGTTTTTAAACTTTCCAAAGCCTCTTTCAAGGAGAAAGGAACCTTCTTCCTTTTTATTTGATCTGGATTTATCTTTTCTTCCATCCCTTCAATACAAGCAGCAATAATACCTGCTATCCCAAGATATGGATTCATAGTAGAATCCGGAATCCTGTATTCAAAACGCCTATCTTCAGCATCCCGTATGTACCCTGGAATCCTAATAGAAGCATTACGGTTAGCAACAGAGTAAAATATTTCTTGAGGTGCCTCCTGCCCTCCATTAAGTCTACGATAGGAATTGGTACTTGGATTTGTTAAAGCACATAGAGCACGGGCATTCTTAACTATTCCTCCTATACAATATCTGCATGTATCAGATATATCATTCTTACTCGCAAAGAGGTTAACACCGTCTTTAAAAAGCTTTATATGTAAATGCAATCCACTTCCTGCTTCATTTCTTATAGGCTTTGGCATAAAGGTTACCCATAGATTGTATTTTTTCGCAATATTCTTTACAAAATATTTAAAGAGTACGATAAAATCAGCTGCTTGAGGTAGAGGAATAAAATCGGTTTCTATTTCCATTTGAGCATATCTACCAACTTCATGATGATGGTATTTCAATTTGACACCGATTTTTTTTAATGTATGCAGAACAGTTGTTCTAAACCCATAAAATTTATCTGCAGGTGGAGCAATATGATATGCATTATACACCATGGTTTCTGGTTGTGTTTCCTCAGAAATTACAAAAAAAGAAGAAGTATCTTCCTTAAGAGAGTAATCCACCTCAGTAAACACATAAAATTCATGTTCTGCAAGAAGTGTCATCTCATCTGCAAATTTTTTTATGGAATTTACCGCCTTTTTTAAAATATTCCTCGGGAAAAGAGGATGAAGAGTCTTACCATCTGCGAGATAAAGATCCCCAAATAGAGAAAGGGTAGGAAATTCGTAAAAAGGATCTAAGAAATAAAAAGTATCATCTGGTTTTATTACAAGATCACTATGTTCCACACAGGCAAAACCTATTGAAGAACCATCCACTCCTATTCCCTGGGCTAAAACTTTTTCAAGTCTTTCAATCGGAAAAGATATATGTCTAAGAATTCCCCTCAAATCACAGAACTTTAAATCTACAAATTCAATCTTATTTTCCCTTGTAAACTCCAGTAAACCTTTTTTCATTTAAAACTCTTCTGGGGGGATCTCAATATCTTCTGTCTCTTCATCCGCTTGAGCTTCAGGAACTATTTTATCTAAGAACTGAATTCTACGTGCAATTATCTCTACAGTATATCTCTTCTCCCCTGTGGGCGTTTCCCAGTTTCTACTTCGTAACTGCCCTTCCACTACTACTGCACTTCCCTTTTTTAACCTTTCTCCACTCAACTCAGCCCATTTATTCCATGCTATAACATTAAAAAAACTTGGCTCTTCTTTCAACTCTCCGGTGTCTTTATCTCTATACCATCGAGAAACTGCAAGCCTTAATGTGCATACTGCTGTACCTCGTGGAGTATATCTTAAATCAGGATCCTGAGTTAACCTCCCAGATATAATCACATGGTTCAAACTGGGCAGTTTAAGTTCTGCCATTACTCATCCCTTCTCCAAAAAGTATATCTCAGTATCTCTTCTTCATGTTTTATTGCCATTTTTAAATCTTCTATCTTCTGGGGTTCACAGGTAATTTTGTATCTTAAAAACAGTGCAGAAGGACGTTTCTTAATCGGATGGTACAACTCCTTTCTTTCTATGTCCGGGTTCTGCTCTATCTCTATTTCGTGTTCTTTAAAAATCTTTTCTATTTTATTTCTTGTAGCTTCTATTTCTTTTTCGTCTTTATCCGGATCTATCACTATTATTGCATCATACTTTCTTTTCACACTTCCTCCTTTATCGCTCATAAATTATTATATACCTAAAATTCAGTCTGTCAAATAATAGAAGATTAAAAAATCACTGTATTAACAACTTTTGGGTCTCTTCAATAAAACAGAATTAGATATAAAAACAATTTCAGATTATAGAGGTATACACCTATACTTTATCAAATAAATACTCTTTCGCCTTCTCTGCCTCTCTCAACAACCTTTCCTCATCCCATATGAGTACTCTCCCATCTTCAAACAATTTTCTACCATCAACCATCACCATCTCTACATTTACAGGTGAAGCAGAAAAAACAACTGCAGAATATACATCATCATAAGGAAAAGAATGAATTTTCTTCATATTGATAACCACCAGATCTGCTTTTTTACCTTCCTCTATACTTCCTGTAATGTGTTCTATTCCCAAAAGCTTTGCTCCATTTATAGTAGCCATCTCAAGCACCGAAATAGGATTCATAGCATCAGCTCCATAGAGTGGCTTTTGAATAAGAGAGGCAATTTTCATCTCTTGGAATATATCAAGATTGTTATTCGCAGGTGCTCCATCAGAGCCTATTCCTACAACTATATTTTTTTCTAAAAACTCAGGTACCGAAGCAATCCCTGAAGCTAATTTAAGATTTGTAGTAGGACAATGTACTATTCCTGTATTTGTACGAGCAATAATTTCAATTTCTTTTTCCTCTACCCATACCGCATGTGCAAAAAATACATGGGATCCAACCATTCCAATATCTTGATAATATTCAAAAGGCAACCGTCCCGTAACGATTTTCATAATTTTTGTTTCTTCTTTATTTTCTGACACATGAGTGTGAATTTTAACCTTCTTTTCGAAAGAAATTTTAATTATCTCCTTTAATAAAGTTTCAGAACAAGAAAGAAAAAATCTTGGTTCAAGCAAGTAGAATATTCTCTCATGCTTTCCATGCCATTTCTCCAATAAACACACAGTCTCTGAAATTGCATCTTCAGTAGTCTCACATATAAAAGAAGGCCCCTTATCCATTAACACTTTCCCTGCTCCTGCTCTTATTCCAGACTCTTGAATTGTTTCAAGTATTACTTCATAATTTTTCACATTTCCAAAGTCAATAATAGTGGTAACCCCTGTTTTTATCATCTCTGTAATTCCAAGCATTGCAGAAATACGTAATGTAAATGGTGTATGAAGAGATTCAAGCTTATATATTCTTTCTCCAAGCCATTTAAGGAGACTTAGGTTTTCAACCATATTTCTAAAAAGAGTTTGAGAGAGATGAACATGTGATTGAACAAATCCAGGTAATACTATTTTATCCGATATATTTATAATTTCTGCTGACGTCTCTTGGATATCTGTAGCTATTTTTTTTATTACTCCCTCCTCAATTAAAATATCCCCCTTTAAGACATCTTTATTTCGATTCATTGTTATAATTATCCCGTTTTTAAGCAACACTTTCATAACACTTTTTACTTAAATAAAAATAAAAAGCCGGCGTTAAAGGCCGGCTTTCTGGGTTATTTTAATACATTAACTAATTTAAAACTTAAACTTCTCAGCAAGAGAGGCGACTCCGAGAGGACACCTCCACATATTACCCTGTACAGCCTGAATTATCCCTATAATAGAGATTACCACAAAAAACACCCATCCTGCAAATATTAATAAACCCACCAATGGAACACATATAGTAAGAGCACCACCTGTAGCTGCTGCAATTCCCCAGAAAATTAACCAGAGGAATACAGCAATTATTCCCCAAGCTACCTCATAGAAGAATAGTACCATTCCCTGTTTTGCATGGAATTTTGCAAATCTATTATCTTTCTGAGCAAGTAGAGGAACCAGAAAGAGTATTCCAAGATAGGAAAGCCATACTAAGGATTTTGCTTCCTCTATTTCATTTTCGGGTATTTCCTGAACCACTTTTTCCTCTGCCATATTTCCTCCTTTTTTATTTTTTTATAAAAAATTTTATAAATAGATAAGAAAAAGTCAATAAAAAATTATAAGAAGAAAAATCAACGAACATCCTCTTAACTTTTTAACTTCTATCTGCAAGGTTGTAATTAGAGGAATCCATTTGTAAATCATAACATCTCTATACATCTTCCATTATTTTCTCCTTTGGCATGTTTATCCTTTGTTAAAACCTTTTTG
The DNA here is from genome assembly GCA_964417925.1 of uncultured bacterium. Lineage (GTDB taxonomy): Bacteria > Hydrothermota > Tepidihabitantia > B3-TA06 > CAYQJV01 > CAYQJV01. The sequence goes on from CAYQJV010000009.1 coordinate 17,632, forward strand.
TGTATTCACTAAAGTTCAAATTATTGAAAAGTTTAATTTGTATACCTGAGAGTATTCGAAAAATCCTTATTGTTGGTATTTTCTATCGTGAAAAAATTACCCATGTCCCCCTCAATGCAAAATAGATGATAGATTGTCCAAAAGAAACAAAAACCATTTTCTCCGCTATCCCCTCATCTCCATAACCTCTATACTATCATAACACTTATCCACCACCAAAACACCACCCATATTAACCTTAATTTATAAATTTTAAAGCATCCACTAACAACTTTACTTCACTTGCATACGGACCTCCAGAAGAAGCAGCAACAATAACTTTTCTACCGCATCCGAAGCAAGAATTATAACGACAATCACCTTCTCCTGAGATTTAATGAGAATTTCTGAATAAACCTTTGGTCTTCCTCTCTTGTGGCTTTTTTTCCTTTAAAATCGTTCCAAGCAATTTATAAATGTCCTTAAGGGCGATCTTCGTCCTTCTCATAGGAAATTATAAAAATATGCAAAAATCCCCCCAATGCAAATCTTATTTTCCAAACAGCCTTATTATCTTGACAAATCACAAAACCAGATTATAATTTTTAAAAATGCAAAAAAATCGCAAAAGGAGGTGATACTATGCCATGGTTTGGAAGAGGATTTGGTTGGGGAAGAGGATGGGGAGCCGGATGGGGATGGAGAGGTAATCCTTATCCGTTTTGCAGATGGTTCCCCTGGCTCCCAAGAGGTTGGTGGTGGATGGGATGGTTTTATTACCCAAGTTATGGTGGATATCCAGGATATGGATATATGCCAGGATATCCACCATTCTATCCTCCCTATACAGGTGGACCCCAAAAAACTCAATAAAAGGAGGTAGAAATGCCGTTTGGAATGGGTCCTGCTGGATGGTTTTATCTTCCATATTTTGCAAGGTATTTTTCTTATCTTATGCCCTATGCAATGCCGTATATGCCATATCTTTTCCCATGGTTTCCGTTCTTCTCACCTCAACAAGAAGTAGAGATGTTAAAAGCTCAAGAGAAATTCCTACAGGATCAGCTTAATTGGATTGAGGCAAGAATAAAAGAACTCCAAGGAAAGCAGTAAAAGAGATGAAAATATTAATAACAGCTTTGGAAAAGTCACTTGATAGTCAGGTTGATCCAAGGTTTGGAAGAGCAAACTATTTTGTATTTTACGATACTGAAACCGACAAATATGAAATAGAACAAAACCCAAATATAGGAATTCCCCATGGAGCAGGAATCCAAAGTTCTCAGTACGTTATATCAAGAGGAGTAAAAACCATCATTACAGGAAATGTAGGACCAAATGCATGGCAAGTTCTCTCACAAGCAGGAATAAAAGTGTTTTCGGTTCAAGATATCACTGTAAGAGAGGCAGTGGAACTCTTTAAGGCCAATCGCCTTCAAGAAACATCTTCTGCAACCGCTGGAATGCACGCAGGCTATTGTGGTTATTCGCCAGGAGGAGCAGGTTATTCTCCGCAATATTCTCCGGGTCCAGGTTATTATTCGCAGGCAGGTTTTGAAGGAGAACTTGAGTTTTTGAAAATGCAACGAGAAATGATAAAACAGCAACTTGAGTGGATAAGAAGGAGAATAAAAGAAATAGAAGAAAAAAAAGAACTTTAAAAATCTGGGGCAGGAAATTTCTCCTGCCCCAGATAAATACAATTAAGTTTGAAAACATATCTTGATTGTATTCCTTGTTTTTTAAGGCAAGCTCTTAAAGCATCCAGACTTGCAACCAATGATGAAATATTGCAAAAAAAAGCAATATCAGAAGTGGCAAAGATAATTCCATGTATAAGATTGCACGAAACACCTGTTGAAATTGGTGAGAGAGTACATTATTTTGTAAGGAAAATTACTAAAAACCCAGATCCATATAAACCATTGAAAGAGAAATATAACCATTATGCTCTTGCACTTTATCCCAAATTAAAAAAATTTGTGGAAAACTCTAAAGATAAGTTACTTACAGGAGTAAGAATAGCAGTAGCAGGTAATATAATAGATTTTGGTGCTCTTTCAAATTTTGACATAAATGAATCTTTAAAATCTTCCCTTTCCTCTCCATTTTCAATATTTGACTATGAAATTTTTAGGAGTAAAATTGAAAGTGGTACAAAAATCTTGTACATTCTTGACAATGCAGGAGAAATTGTGTTCGATATGGTACTCATAGAGTATTTAAAAGAAATGGGAAAACAAATTACGGCAGTGGTAAGAGGAGGCCCTGTATTAAATGATGCAACGATGGAGGATGCAATTAAAGTAGGTCTAACTGAAAAAGTTAAAGTAATTACATCAGGCACCCAATCTCCAGGTATAATCTTTAAAAATTCTTCTACTGAATTTCAAAGAGAATTTTTGGATGCAGATGTAATAATTTGTAAAGGACAGGGTAATTATGAAGGTTTATCATATGAAAAGGCACCATTATTCTTTCTTTTGAAGGTAAAATGTCCTGTAATAGCAAGAGATATAGGTGTTGAAAAAAACAGCCTTATTTTGGAGGCAGGGAAATGGATGAAGAAAAAATTGTAGAATATTTACTTTCAAACATTAAGGACGGGGAGTACGTATTAGATGTAGGATGCGGAGAGGGAAGTATAATGAAAAAAATAGCAGAGAAGAGAAATATCAAAATAATTGGAATAGACCCTTACCCTGAGAATGAAGAGTGTATAAAACTTACTGCAGAAGATATAGAAACTTTAAACATAAAATTTAACATAATTTACAGTGTCTATTCTTTCCACCACATTGAAAAAGTGGAAGCCTTTTTAAATGCCACAAAAAATATTCTTACCCCTCATGGAAAACTCATAATAATAGATTGGGAAGAAGGCGCAGATACAGGAATTGATGAAAATTATTATACAGTAGAAGAGGTGGAGGAATTACTTGAAAGTTTCGCTTTCGTAATCGAAGAAATTAAAACTGTGAAAGATACTTTTATGATTAAAGCACGGATATGAAAATAGAGGTAATTAATTGATACCCTATTCCTCTCCCATGAACATTACGACCATATTGGCGAAGTTGATAAATTCCTGTAAGTGTTTCAAAAACTTTTAAAAAATTAAAAAATCTCCAGAGAGATTACATTGAAATTAAGGAATTTTCAAAAATAGCAAACGGAATTTATATCACAGGAGAAATGGGCAAATCCATAAAAGAACAGGCACTTGTTTTAGAACTTCCTCTTGGCGTGGTAATAATAACGGGCTGTGTTCAGCCTGGGATTGTTTCTATAATTAAAAAAAACAAAAAGAATTGAAAAGAGAAATCTATCTTATTGAGAGTGGGGTTGGAAACATAATAGAGTTTGAGTAATCTCTACGTCTCTTTTTATCGCCTGTTTTAATTCCTGAATAGAGGTAAATTTTTTTTCTGCTCTTATGCGTTTCAAAAATTCAATTTTTAACTTTTGGGGTAAAATATCTATCTTTTTTCCAATGATGTATACCTCTATAACTTCTTCTCTTTTGCCAAAAGTAGGTGCAGTACCTACGTATATAGCGGAAAGTAATTTTTCATTCTGTATATAAGCATACCCAGCATATATACCTCTTTGAGGAACAAGCTTGTACTCTAAGGGTTTCAAATTTATAGTTGGGAAACCTAATTTTTTCCCTATACCTCTGCCTTTAACAGGTTTACCATACATAAAATATGGTCTACCCAAAAATTCTTCTGCTCTCTCCACCTCACCTTTTTTTAACATCTTTCTTATATTTGTAGAACTGACAATTTTATTCTTTACCCTTACTTTCTCCAATACCACTACCTCTATATTTTTATTTTCCCCAAGATTCTTAAGCAAATTTATGCTACCTTTTTTGTCTTTCCCAAACTTAAAATCTTCTCCTACAACCACCCCTTTTACATGAAGCTTTTTTACAAGTACCTCATTAAAGAAATCTTCTGGTGATAGTTCTTTCACCTTTATAAAATCAAGCCAATAAATAAAGGAAATTTTCAACCCTTTAAGGATTTCTTTTTTCTCCTGCTTGGTAGTAAGAAGTATTGAATATTCCCTATAAATTTCAGGATCGTTTTCAAAAGTTACCACTCCTGAAAAAAGGTTCGATCTCTTTGCTTTCTCTACAACGGTTTTTATTACTTTTTGATGCCCAAGATGCACTCCATCAAAATTACCTATCGCTATATAAGAACGGTATTTAACCTCTTCAGGATATTTGTATTCTTTCACTCAATATTAGCCTTTCGGGTTTATAATATCCATTGATTTTTACATATACAGCGACTATCTTTCTATCATTTGAAACCGCAAGTATTCTTTTGTTATCTTCAATTTCATTTTCAAAATCTTTTTTTGAAAGATATTGCCCATGCCTTACTTTTATTTTGCTTTCTTCTTTTAAAATACCTTTAGGAATAAAATAAAGCATATCAACCACAGAAAGCATACTTTTATCAAGGATATCCTTATCCAGTATATTTGAAGGAATACACCCCTCCTTATTCCACTTACCCACTGCAGTTCTTTCCAGCTCAACAAGGGTACCCACAGTACCTAAGGAATATGCAATATCTCTGGCAAGAGCACGAATATAAGTTCCAGTTGAAACCTTACATCTTATTTTAAGAAAAGGATGGGCATAAGAAATCAATTGGATTTCGTATATCTTTATTTTCTTCTTTTTTAAATTAACGAATTTTCCTTTTCGTGCTATTCTGTATGCTCTTTCTCCCTGAATTTTCACAGCAGAGAATGGAGGAGGAACTTGTTCTATCTCCCCTTGAAATTTCTCAAGCACCGCTGTGATTTCTTCTTCTGAATACTCTGAAGGTTTTTCTTTTTTTATTATTTTACCTTCAACGTCATACGTATCTGTTTCAATACCAAGTTCAATTACTCCTTCGTATTCTTTGGGAAGTTCATGAAGGTATCTTTGAATTTTGGTAGCGTTATTTAAAAGAATTATAAGAACACCTGTGGCAAAAGGATCAAGAGTACCTGCATGTCCTATTTTCTTAGGCTTTAAAAGAGGCTTTAATTTCCTAATCACATCATAAGATGTAATACCTTTCTCTTTATTTACCAGAATACCCTTATCCAACACGTTTTATAAACTCTCTTGCTTCTTTTGAAACAACATTCATGGCCTTTGAAAGAGAAAGAGAAACCCTTGCCCCTGCTGCATTTTTATGCCCACCCCCTCCAAATTTTGATGCAAGTTTATTAACATCCACCTCTCCAAAGGACCTAAAACTTATTCTAACCCTTCCATCTTTTGTCTCTCTAAAGAACATTGCAAGTTTTACTCCTGGAATAGATGCTGGGTATCTGATAAATCCACTGCTGTCTTCCTCGTCATCTGTTATACCAGCTTGCTTCAACATTTTCCTTGTCATATAAATGGTGGCGATTCCATCTTTTACCTTTAATGTGGAAAGCACCATTGACAAAAGTCTTATATGACCTTCGTCTTTTGAAGTAAGTTTTATAGCCACTTCAGAAGGGGAGAAACCTGTTTTTAAAACTTCTTTGGAAATTTCAAAAACTTCTTCAGTAAGATTCGGATAAATAAACCCCCCTGTCTCGGTGTATATCCCTGTGTATAATGTCTCTGCAATTTCCTTTGTGATTCGCACTTTTGCCTTTTTCAAAAGTTCGTAAATCATCACACACACAGCTGTTTTTTTAGGCACTACCCAATTTATCACTCCGAATCTGGTGTTTGAAGGATGATGGTCAATGTTTATTATTTTTCTTGCCTCTTTTATACTTATTCCAGTCCTTTCAAGATTAGGTGTATCAACAATTATAATTTCATCAAAATCTATTTTTTCTAATTTGTTTTTTATCCATTCTATATTTGGAAGGAAATGAAACTTCTGAGGAACCTTATCCTTTAAAAACAGCACAAATTCTTTTTTAAATTTTTGTAAAAGGTATCCTGTTAAAAGAAGAGAAGCAATCGCGTCACCGTCTGGATCAATGTGGGAAACACAAAGAAATCTTTTATTTTTTTTTACTTCTTCTATTATTTTATCCTTTAATCTCTCTGAACTTTTCATCAAGTTGAGAAGAGAGGTCAGGTTTAAATACTATATCTGGCATGTACTTCAAAACTATCCTCTTTGCAAGGTACTTTTTGATCCTTCCTTTCTCCTCTTCAAGCATCTTCTGAATTTCCTCAGCATTACCTTTTATCACTGAATAATACACATATGCGGTTTTCAGATCTTTTTTCATAACACATCCTGTAATGTTTACCCATTTTAACTTTTCAATCCCTAAATCTTCAAGCAGTATAATAGCAATGTTGTGTCCTACAAGTGAAGCAACTCTTTTAGCTCTATCTATCATGCTATCTCCTGAATGGAAAAATCTATTATTTCCCAAATCCTCTTTCTTTCTACAAAATGCACCACCCTATGTAACAACCCCTGATTTCTTGAAGCATCATTGGAAACACACACTACCGCAATCTTAGTTCTTTGCCACTTATCCTGTTCACCAATTTCTGCCACTGCAACATTGAACTCTTTCCTTATTGCGGTTTTTAAATTATCAAGCAATCTTCTCTTATCTTTTAGGGATCTGGTTCCATTATTGTAAAGTTCAAGCACAAGCAACCCTACCATTCTCGCTTTTTTTCAACTATCCTATAAAAACTCAGAATATCTCCTTCTGCTACATTATCAAAATTTAAAAGTTTAATCCCACACTCATAACCTGCTTCTACCTCTGAGACAGATTTATCAAATCTTTTAAGTGACTCTATCTCTGTATCTGCTATCTCCTCCTTACCTCTGTACACCCTAACTTTCGCATCTTTTTCTACCTTTCCTTCAAGCACATAGCATCCTGCTACAATTCCAACTTTTGATATTTTAAAGACCTTTCTCACTTCTGCCTTCCCAATAGGAACCTCTTCCTTCTCCGGCTCAAGCAAACCTACCATGGCGGCTCTCACATCATCAATAACATCATATATCAACTTATATGTTCTTATCTCTACCCCCTCCTTTTCTGCAAGCTCTCTAGCATCAGCAAGGGGGGTAACATGAAAACCTATAATTACAGCTCCAGAGGCCTTTGCAAGGTTCACATCCGAAACATTGATTGCCCCAATCCCAGTATGAATCACAGAAACCCTTACATCCTCTATGGAAAGATCCTCAAGACTTTTTTGCAATGCCTCAACCGAACCATATACATCTCCCTTTATTATCAATTTCAACTCCTTCACCTCTCCTTTTTGTATAGCCTCCTGAAATGCCTGGAGTGAAAGTTTCTGTTTCTCTTTTAATATTCTTTCTCGTTTCAAAAGCTCTCTTTTTTTGGCAATTTCTTTCGCTATGTTCTCAGAAGATACAGTTTCAAAGGTCTCTCCTGGTTCAGGAACACCAGGAAGTCCAAGAATCTGAACCGGCATTCCAGGTTTCACCACATCCACTCTTTTGCCATTTTCGTCAAAAATCTCTCTTACCTTTCCAGCATATTCACCGCATACAAAAGGATCCCCTCTTTTAAGTTCTCCCTTGTAAATAAGAATTGTCGCTATATTTCCTCTTCTTTTGTCAAGTTTTGCCTCAATTACAGTGCCTTTTGCTTTTCCTTCAAAAGGAGTTTCTAAAGGAAGTTCCATAGCCTTAAGTTGAATTGCATCAAGTAGATCAGGAACTCCTTCCCCTGTAATTCCTGAAACTTCCACCGCTATTACATCTCCTCCAAAATCTTCCACTACCACTCCTTTTTCCGCAAGTTGAGATTTAACCAACGAAGGATTGGCATTGGGTAGGTCTATTTTGGTGATGGCTACAATAAGAGGAAGATTGGCAGCCTTTGCATGGTCTATTGCCTCTACAGTCTGAGGTTTCACCCCATCATCCGCTGCTACTACAAGTACTGCAATATCTGCTACTTGAGCCCCTCTTGTTCTCATTGCAGTAAATGCTTCATGTCCTGGAGTATCCAAAAACACTATTTTAAAATCGCCTATCTGAGCAGTATAGGCTCCTATTCTCTGAGTTATTCTCCCATACTCCTTTGCTGCAATATTCGTTTTTCTTATATAGTCAAGTAATGTGGTCTTACCATGATCCACATGCCCTAAAATAACCACCACCGGAGGTCTTCTTTGTTTTACAAGTTTTTTCTCTTCTTGTTCTTGTTCCTCAATTTTTATTTCTTCTTCTTTTTCGACCTCATACCCAAAAGATTCCAGCAGGACTTCAATGGTATCCATATCCAATCTTTGATTTATCGTAGCAAATGTTCCCATTTCAAGACATCTTTTTATAATCTCCGAAGGAGCTACATCTAATACATGAGCAAGTTCTGCAACACTCATGTAAGGAATAACTTTTATTTTTTTCTTTTTCTCCTTATCTTCTTCTACTTCTGATGGTTCTACCTTTTTGGTAGGAGGCTTTTTCCTTATCTTTCTCCGTTCCATCATCATCAATGTTCTTTGTAAAGATTTTTCTATCTCTTTCTCATCTATTTTTGCCTTTTCTTCTTTTCTGGGTTTCCCGCCTCTCTTTTTAAGAGATTGCTTTATCCTTCTCTTTTCCTCAAGAAGCTTATTCTTTACAATATTAAATTCTTCCTCTGAAATATAAGAATGAGAACTTTTCTTCCCTAACCCAAGTTCCTCCATTAGTTTTATTAAAGCACTGCTTGAGAGTTTGAGTTTTCTTGCTGCTTGAAATAATTTAAGCTTCTTCACTTTCTAACTTCTCTCTTATTTTTGATTTTAACTCCTCAACCTTTGAAATCTCTATTCCAAGATTTTTGGCAATTTCAGTAGCGGGCTGCTCAAAAATTGACACCACAGTAGTATATCCTGAATTTATAAGTCTCTCCTTTTCCTCTTCCTCTATAAAATCTAAATCTTTTATTAAAATACCTGCTACCTTCTTGGCAAAAAGTCTATTCTTATAGTCTGTCTCTTTCATTACTTCCAGTCTGGTTTGTGTGAGCAAACTTGCAAGCCATACATTCTGCCCTTTTTTACCTATTGCCTTTGAATATTCCTCATCAGGAACCACCACAGTATATACATTTTCCTCTTCTTCTATCACCTCAATTATCTTAGCTGGACTCATTGCTCTGGCTACAAAAACCTTAGGTTCTTTACTCCACTGTATCACATCTATTTTTTCTCCAGATAACTCCTTCATAACATTTTGAATTCTGGTCTTTCGGTATCCAACACATGCTCCAATAGGATCCACCTTATCATCATTTGAATATACTGCTACCTTTGAACGAACTCCAGGAATCCTGGCAACGGCCTTTATCTCTACAATACCCTCCTGAATTTCTGGTACTTCTTTCTCAAGGAGTTTTTTTAAAAACTCTGGATGAGTCCTTGAAAGATATATTCTGGGCCCTATAGGAGTTTTTTCTATCCGCACTACATAGAATTTAAACGGAGCCCCTATATGGTAATGGTCAACCTTCATCTGATCTCGCTGTGGTAAAACCCCATATACTGGTCCTAAATTTACTATTATTTCATCCTTATCTATCTTATGGATCGTCCCGGTAATTATATCATGTTTCTTTTTTATGAACTCATTAAACAATTTAGTCTTCTCTGCTTCTCTCAATTTAAAAGTGAGCTCATCTACTGCTTTTTGAATTGCAACTCTTCCTATCTCAAGCAACGGTATCTCTATCTTTATTTTATCACCTTCCTTTGCATCAGGTTTTATTTTTTTGGCTTCTTCCTCCGTAACCTCATGTATAGGGTCCATCTTTTGTTTAACAACATTTTTGTAAATAAAAACTTTTATCTCCCCTTTCTCCTCATCTATTTCAACCTCACCCTCAGTATTCCTTCCAAATCTCCTTCTCAAGCCAGCAAGTATGCTGTTTTTAAGAGCATCATATACATAAGCCACATCCACGCTCCTTATTCTTGCCACCTGAGCAATCAATCTTCTTAATTCTTCACTCACTCCTTCCCCCTAAATAACTCATCTGTTGTTACTTTTATCTGCGCGGATTTTATTTCATCAAATCTAAATTTTCTCTTTATCCCATTACTTTCTATCTCAATGCCTTCATCATCTACAGATGCTATCACTCCATAGAATCCTTCTTTCTCTGTTTTAATGAAGACCCTCCTACCTATGGACTTCTCATAATGTTCTTTCTTATATAAGAATCGCTCTATCCCAGGAGAAGATACTTCAAGCACATAATTTCTCATTTCAGGATAATAAGCATCCAATTTCAAAGATACTGCCTCTGAAACTCTCTTACATTCTTCAACATTTACATCGCCATTGTTCTTCTCAATATAAACAACAATGGTATTTCCTTTTTTCTCTGCATGGTATAACCTGAATCCCTCATTCATCACAGCCTCTTTTATAAGTGAAAACATCTTCTCATCCACCTCTCTCCTCCTCAATTATCTTCTTCACCCTATCTCTTATCTCTGATACAGGAACTTCTACGGTCTCGTTCTTAATAAGATTCCTCAATTCCACTAAATTTCTTGAAAGTCCTTTTGGACCTACAATTATCCTTAAAGGAATTCCAAGAAGATCCGCATCATAAAACTTAACTCCTGGCTGAACATCCCTATTATCATAGAGTACCTCTACTCCTGCTTCCTCAAGTTCCTTTGTTATCTCTCTACTCTTTGTTTCTTGCCCGATACTCAACACCTCAACTTCAAAAGGAGCAATGGAAAGCGGAAGTTTCATACAATTCTTATCCGAAAAAACCTCCACAGCAGTAGCCATTGTTCTCTCCACCCCTATTCCATAACTCCCCATCACTATTGGCTTTTCCTTTCCATCCCTATCCAAAAACATGGCCTTCAATGGCACCGAATACTTAGTTCCAAGTTTAAATATATGCCCCAATTCAATAGCTCTTTTCTCCTCCAGAGGTGTGTTACATTTCTTACATAAGTCTCCTGCTTTAGCAACTCGCACATTAACATATCTCTCTATCTTAAGATCCCTTTCAACCGAAACACCAATTATATGATGATCATCTTCATTAGCTCCGGTAACTCCATTTTTAATATACTTTATACTTTCATCTGCAAAAACTTTTATATTCGCCCTATAGGGACCAATAAATCCTAAGGAAGCTCCCAAGTATTTCTGTGCCTCCTCCTGAGTAGCAAATCTTACCTTCCTCCCAAAAACTCTTAACACTTTATCTTCACTTATTTCGTAGTCACCTCTCAAAAGAACAAAAAACGGTTCATTTTTTTCGGTATTTACCAACAGCATACTTTTTATTATCCTTTCCTTTGGAACCTGTAAAAAATTTGCCACATCTTCAACACTTCTTGTAGAGGGGGTGTAAACTTTTTCTATTTCTCTTTCCTCTCCTGGATCTCCCTTTCTACAAAAAGAATCTGCAATTCCTGCATTTGCAGCATACCCACACTTCGGACATATCAAGGCCCTATCCTCCCCTGCCTCTGCCTCTACCATAAACTCTGCAGACTCACCCTCTCCCATTAACCCTCCAGAAGCTTCTACGACAAAATATTTAAATCCAATTCTTGAAAATATTCTTTCATAAGCCCTTTTGTGAAGATTGTAACTGCAATCCAATCCTTCAAAATCTCTATCAAAACTATAAGAATCTTTCATATGAAACTCTCTGGTTCTAAGAAGCCCTGCCCTTGGTCTTGGTTCATCCCTGAATTTTGGTTGTATCTGATACCATATCTGTGGAAGGTCTTTATAAGAACGTATCTCTTTTGATGCAATATATGTTATCACCTCCTCATGTGTAGGCGAAAGTGCAAACTCTTGATCTTTTCTATCCTTAAGTCTAAACATATCATCCCCATATTCTACCCATCTTCCAGAAAGTTCCCAAATCGCTTTAGGAGAAAGAACAGGGAGATAAATTTCCTGCGCTCCAATCCTTTCCATCTCTTCCCTTATTATCGCCTCAATCTTTGAGATAACACGCCTTGCCAAAGGTAAAAAACTATACACTCCTGCAGCAAGCTGTCTTATGTATCCTCCCCTAATTAAAAGAATATGACTTTTCTCCACCGCATCCTTTGGAGGCTCTCTTAGTGTGGGAATAAAAATATCCTTATATTCCATAAAGAATTATACAGAGAATACGGGGGCAGTCAAGAAATCGCCCCCGTATTTTTAGAAATTTAAAACTGTTTTATTCCAAAACAATAAATTTCTTTATATCAACTACATCTCCATTTATCTTAAGCTTTGCAAAGTAAATTCCAGCAGGGATGGATAGTGCATCTATGGAGATCTCCTTTCTTTTCACCTTATTAAATTTTATTCTTTTAACTTTTTCTCCTGTAATATCGTATATTACTATCTCTGCTTTATGAATATACGCTGCATTTACAGTTAAAAAGATTCTTTGTTGATCAATGTAGAAGACATACGATGAAGAAAATTCTTGATCAGTAATTCCTGGTGTTTCCATCGCATAGATGTTCTTTCTTATTGTATCATTTTCAGGGAAAGAATCATCGGGCAAAGTGGTGTATACACTCATGTTAAACATAGTGGGGGAAGTGGCAGAAACTGTCCAAGGAACAAACTCCATCAATACTGAATCTCCTGGAGAAAGTGTAGGCGTTTCCTTAGCATCTACATACACGGGAACTATTGATGAAATTTCACATTTCACCGTACAACTTACTGCAACATTGCTTTTATTCCACACCCATGCTCTGGGAATATAAGTAGAATCAATGTAAACCGTATCTGGGGGTGAAGTAATCTGTGTGGGTAGCATATCCTTTATTATTTTTGTAGCATACTTTAAATCCTGATTAGTAACGTCATAATAAGCCACATGGGGATAACCCATACTGCTTAGTTTGATGGAAGTAAACTCTCCCACATTTCCGGTGGTATCAATGAACTCATGATGCCATGTAAGGTAGTTATGTGTAACAGAATACTCCAGATCTTGATTTATAGCGTCATAGTAGGAAAGATGCGAAGAACCAATCGCATGAGATACATACTGTCCCACATCTCCTGTTTGGACAACGTAGTTGATGGTCCATTCAGCTCCTGTCCATCTTGCAAACTTAAGATCCGAATTTGTAGCATCATAATAGGCAATGTAGGGAACTTCTCCATCCTTAAGATCAAGGGAAGCAAAACTTCCTACATCACCTGTGGTATCAACTTTCTGAATTATCCAACCTCCAGGGGTTGCTTTAGCATATTTCAAATCTCCATTGGTAAGATCATAATAAGCAATATGCGGAAAGCCCGTAGCATCAACTTTTAGAGAGGTGAATAATCCTACTACAGTATCGGTAGGAGAAGGACCACCACCCGAATCTACCTCAATAGTTACCCAATTATCTCCCATAATGGTAGCATATTTTAAACTTCCTCTCACCATATCCCAGTAGGAAATATGAGGAATACCATTTTCATCTATGTCTATGGAAGTAAATGCACCTACTCCAGGTCCTGGATCTACTATTCCTATTTCCCATCCTGTGGGCATTTTTTTAGCATATTTTAATGCACCTGCATCAGCATCAAAATATGAAATATGAGGAACGCCATCCTTATCTATTACAATAGAAGCATATTGCCCTACATCCCCATCACTATCTACTATCTCAATTTCCCATTCCGAACCATTGAAAACTGCATATTTAAGATCTCCATTGTCTGCATCATAGTAAGCTATATGTGGGACATCATTATTGTCCATAGATAAAGAAGCATATTGCCCTACATTTCCAGTGGTGTCTACAATTTGAACCTCCCAAGCCTGTCCTACTAATAGTAACATTATGCTAAACATCTTTACCTCCTTTTTTAAATTATAAAGGTTATATTATTCTTGTCAAGCAAATGTAGAATTCCATAACATTTTGGCCACGAGGGGTTATTCTTTACCCATCCGTTCAAAAAGTATTTTATTAAACTTTTCCATAAAATCCCTCGCACTTTATATCTCTTCCTCTTTGTTTTTGGCGCCCGAAATAAAGGACCCGAAAACCCTTGCCTTTACCCGTAAATTTACCTTTTTTCAAGATACCAATCAATATCTTTTTGAAATTCTTCAGGCAAATTAAATTTTTTACAGAAATTTATTCTTGACAAAATGTTTAAAATTCCTTATAATTCAATAAGTTATTAAAAGGAGGTAAAAATGCGCAAAGTACTGATGCTTATGATAGTGCCTCTTGTCATGTTTGGCCACAATGCTCTATGGGGAACAAGAGGAACATTCAATATCTATAGTGGAAGGTGTGAGGACCCTGGATTGTTTTTACTCAATCTCAATACTTGGTTCTACATGGGACCAGATTCGATACCTGAGGTGGATACTGTAACCATGGATACCATTTCCTATCGGAGAGTTGATGCAATGAGGTTATCACCAATTGTTTCTGTATCTTTTACTCCTTGGAAATATCTTGAATTCGGTGGGTTTGTAATGGGCACTTATTATACTTATGATACATATACTTCCTCTACGCAAGATCTCTATCGGTATATAGGATTTGTTGCAAAGGGGGGTATTCCATTTGGAACACCCGATGAAGGTTTTTATTTTGTTCCCGGGGTGAAAGGGCTTGCGGTAATGGATGTTGTAAGTACTAACAATCAAAGATTTGGAGGTACCGGTATTTTATCTACAGGATATCGATTTATTGAACTTCATATTAACGCAGGCTATGAATATCTTACCGCTAACTCATCGGCAGAGATTATAAGTGGTGCTGGAATAGAAATTTCTCCATTTAATTTTCTCTCTTTATGCGTAGGATTTGTAGATACAACTGATCAAAACAATCTTTCAAATATTTCCTCTCATAAAATGGCAGTAATTCCAGGAATTAGATTTGGTTTTAGAGATGGATTTTATCTTTTTGCAAATGTTGGGGCTTCTATTGGTATTCAGAATTTACCTCAATGGAATGCAGTAGGAGGAATTTCACTTGGGTATGATTTTATAAGACCGAGGAAGTTCATTGTAAAAGGTAGAGTGGTAGACGCAAAGACCAAGGAGCCTGTGAGTGATGCTAAAGTATATATGGAGGAGCATCCAGAAATAGCTACCTTTACCAATGGAGATGGTAATTTCGAACTTGAACTTCCTGGTCCAGGGACAATTGTTGTAGAACATCCTAATTACAATGTTGCCACTGCTACAGTGGAAGAGGGAGAAGTTTATCAGATAGGGGTTGAACCTACAAAGCCTGGAGTAATAGAGCTTGAATCAAGGGAGAGTAGAATTACGGGTGTGGTAAGTGATGCTGTGACTGAAGAACCTCTTTCTGCAGTGATAAGGTTTCATGCTCTTTATTCTGATACTGTAGTTCCTTCTGTGGTTTCTGACCCTCTTTCTGGATATTATGAGAGAAATCTTCCTGCGGGTTCCTATAGAGTAGTAGCTCATGCTTCAGGATATCTGGAGGTTTCTAAGACAGTGCATATCCGTTCGGGTGAAACAGTAAATATAGATTTCAAACTTAAGAAGATAAAAAAAGAAAAGCCTAAGAAACCTGTATTTAAAAACATCTACTTTGGTAGAGGTTCTATAATTCCTTTACCAAGATCCATGGAGGCTTTGCAAGATGCTTTAAGGATTTTAAAGCAAAATCCTTCTTTAAAGGTAGTGATAGAAGGGCACACGGATAGTGTAGGAAAGAAAAGAGCAAATTATTATCTTTCTTTAAGAAGAGCAAGATGGGTGAGAGATTACTTGGTAAAGCATGGGATATCCCCTGAAAGGTTAAGGATAAAAGGATATGGCGAAACCCGTCCAATCGGAGATAATAGAACTGTAAGTGGAAGGGCGCTAAATAGAAGAGTTGAAATAAAACCTTTATAAAATAAAAAGGAGGCGTAAAATGAAAAAAATTGCCTTTATTATTCTTATATCTTTTATTTTCCTTCCCCTAGGTGCAGATGAGACAAAATATTTTAGAACCACAGTGGTAGAGAAAGGATATATATATGGGGCTGAAGTTGCAGGAGTTGGATATGCATTTGGAGGTGATGGATATAGAAGTTTTATGATAAAGGTTCTTAGTAAGGTAAAGGAAGTGGAAGTAGTAAAGGGAAAGACCGTTTCTATTCCTGTAGAACAAAAAATACTTTTTTCACCCTCTGCTATAAGACTGGGTTATGTTACATATCCGATAGAGGTAAAAGAATTCACCGAGACCTCTCTTGAGGCAG
The DNA here is from genome assembly GCA_964417925.1 of uncultured bacterium. GTDB lineage: Bacteria > Hydrothermota > Tepidihabitantia > B3-TA06 > CAYQJV01 > CAYQJV01. The sequence goes on from CAYQJV010000009.1 coordinate 33,819, forward strand.
ATGTGTATGAACCACGGGTTACCAAACTTGGGCATCTTGTAAAGGCAAAAAAAATAGGAAGCTTACTCATTACTTTTACTGAAGTGGATGGATTAAAGGGTGGAAAGGGGACATTGAATATGTATTATGATGGTAAGAGAGTACCTTATGAGATTTATTTTTATGAGACGGATGAAATACACGATGCTTTTTACAGATGGGCTCCTGAGTTGAAATAAAATTCCATAGATGATATTTTTTTTACTTTTCGCCCAAGGTTGGGGATATATATATACAGGATATGGAGTGGGAGTGCCAAGTTTCAATCATGTGAGAATTGTAGAGTTTGGGCTTGGCACTCCCTATGTGGGTTTAGCATCCATGGTAATTGAATCTTTTTCTTTTCCAGATGAAGAGGAGTTGACAGGTTCAATTTTACCGTTGTATGTGAGAATTCCTGTGTATAAAAAACTTGGTTTGGAAAGGGATAATATATACTATTCAGTATTTGCAGACTTCTATGTAGGAGGAAGTTTCTGGGGATATCGATTTTCTGGCAAAACTCCTTTTGACTATATCATCAGGCATGAATGGTTGGGAGAAGGAGATTATTTTAATATAGGTTTTAGGGTTAATTTGCCTTTTTTAAAAGTCTTTTCAGTTATGGTAAATACAGGTGGGGTAATTGTAAAGAATGGTGTTAAAAGGGCGTATCTTGGGTTGTCTTTTTCAGCTGGAACGATCGGTCCTATAAGTTATTATCCAGAGTCTGCAGAGTTGGTTATTTCTAATGCAGAATTTTCTGATGACAACGATGGTAAGATAAACTCAAAGGAAACTGCAAGTATTATAGTAAAAGTTAAAAACAAAGGTACAAAAGTAAAAAGAGATGTGAGTATATATGCAGAGCTTTTGGATAGAAATTTTAAAAGATTTTTAAAATTTACAGATGTTACTATAAAGGAGATATATCCAGGAGAGGAAAGAGAGGTAGTGATTGAGGTGAGGGCAGGGGAGTTTATTCCCAAGATAGCTTATAGAGTAAAGATAACCGGAAAAGATATGTTTGGTAATTTTATCGTCCCTTTTTATCTTATAATAGAAAGTGAATAATGATGTAATTTACTGTGTTGATGATAGGTTAATCCATGGTCAAATTCTTGTAGGATGGTTAAAACCTCTTGGGATAAAAAATGTGGTGATTGTAAACGATTTTCTTTACCAGAACAGATATAGCCAGAAAATGTTTCTTGAAATTTCAAAGAACCTTAAAATCTATTTTAAAAACACTGTCCATACAGATTTTAGTTTTTTGCAGGAAAAGACAATGGTAATGTTTGAATCAATAGCAGATGCCTGGAAGGCTTATAGGAATGGTATTAAGTTTGATCTGCTTTTACTTCTTGGAATAAGAAAGGTAAAATCCATAATTGAAATTCCTCCGTTCATTTACATTGACTATAATGATGTAAAGGATATAATAAATCTTATGAAAAAAAATGTTAAAATAATAGCAAAACAGTTTCCGCATGCAAAGGAGATAGGGATAGAGAAATTATTAAAAAAGAAAAATATGCTATGATGGAAGAAATACTATTACTGCTTGTTGTCTGTTTTTTATGGCTGGATAAGTATGCAGTGGGTGAATTTGGTATTTCCCAGCCACTGGTCGTTTCATCACTCGCAGGATTAGGGATGAATGAGGTAAATGAGTTTTTAAAACTTGGTATTTTACTACAGCCTATCTGGCTTTCTGAGTTTCCTTTTGGAAAAAACATTGTTCAGGATGCTCAAGGAGCAGGAATCTGTGCGTGTATTTCTTTTATAATATTAAAAACCTTTTTGAAAGTGAAGATGGTAGAGAAAATTTTTGTTGTTGCCCTTCTATCCGCTATTGTAGGAAGTATGATAGGGACATTACTTGATGGATATTTAAGAAAACTTAGCAATTTTTTTGCTCAGCGAATAGAGAGAGAAAAAGAATTTCAAAAAATAGCCCTTATTCATATTTCTTCTCTTCCACTTTACGCAGGAGCAGGTATTATTATAGGGTTTATCGGTGTATTGATAGCTGTAATAGTAGTAAGTACTGGATTGTTAAAGTTCATTCCTTCCGTTCCTTATTATCTCCTTTTGGTGAATTCTATTTTTATAGGGGTCGTTTTCATACTTAAAGAATTTGCTATAAAAAAGAACTGGATTCAAGGTATTGTAGGAATTGTGTTAGGATTTATGATATGGGCAGTTTTAAAAAAGCCCTAAAGAACTTTTTTTTACAGCTTTTAATCCAATCAGGATGGTCGGAAAGGTATCAGCAGAGGTCCGGTTTTCTGTTTGTTTTATCCGGGATAACAAAGAAGGAAGTTTTTCTTAAAAAGAAAAAAAAGATAGAAGAGTTCAACACAAATCCATATTTCGCTTCTTATATTACAGGAATGCTTCTTAGTCCATCTGGAAGATATGATAGATACAGCCAAAGCTATTATGCAGCAATTGGTGATGAGTTAATATGGGAGATGTTACGTCCTTTCCTTTTGCTGTTTTCTTTACTGCTCACCCTTAAGTTTGGGATAATAGGTGTTTTAGTATTTCTTTTAGTGTATAACTTTATATGTCAAGGAATAAGATTTATGGGATTTGCTGTAGGAATGTCTAAGAAGGAGAACAGAGTTTTTAAAGAGTTTCTGTTATACGTTAAAGCAGTGATGCTTAATTTAGGAATTATAAGTGCAGGGATGCTTTTCACAGTGTTTTTAAGCTTTCCCTATCTTGCCACGGAGATGGTAAAGATCTTTATGCTTTTTGTGGTAATTATAATTCTCTACTTACTAAAGAGGTCTCCTTCTGAAACATTATTTTTTACTATTTTATATATGATGATTATACAAGGGATGCTATGATAGAGGGTAAAATAAAAATAAAGAAGGAAGTAGGACTTCATGCACGACCTGCTGCAAATTTTGTTAAAACTGCTGAGAGGTTTAGGTCCAATGTATGGCTTACCAAAGATGGGATTAAGGTAAATGGGAAAAGTATCCTCTCTATTCTTTCTCTTGCAGTAGAAAAAGGTAGTACCATAACTCTTACTGTGGATGGAGAGGATGAAGAAGAAGCTTTTAAAACCCTTAAAGAGATTTTGGAGAAGGAAGAGCCCTGATGTTACTTAAAGGAATACCCGTATCTGGAGGTTATGGAATAGGTAGAATAGTTATATACCAAGAGTATATTCCTGATATAAAGAAGGTAAAGATAGGGAAGGAAAATATAGAAAGGGAACTTGCAAATTTTAAAGAGGCTTTAAAGAAGTCTGCAGAGGATCTTCTACACCTCAAAGAAACAATAGGAGAGAGACTGGGTAGTGATTTTTCTGGATTTCTGGATGTACAACTTCATGTAATAAATGATAAAGAGTTTATAGAAAAGGTTGTAAACACCATTAAAGAGGGGTTCAGTGCAGAATATTCACTTAAAAGAGCAGTAGATGAAATATTACTTCCCCTCCGTGCCCAAGGTACTCAATTCTTTAAAGAAAGAATGATTGATATATACGATGTTACTCATCGTATATTGAAAAATCTCCATGGGCTTCCTCCATTTACAATTGTTGATATTCCTGAGGATAGTATTATAGTGGCGAAGAATCTTCCTCCTTCAGAAGCTATTCTTTTGACACCAGAAAAAGTAAAGGGAATAGCATTACAGGCAGCAGGTAAGACTGCTCATGTTACAATAATTGCAAAGTCTCTTGAAATTCCTGCTGTGGCAGGCATAAAAGACCTACTGAATAAAACTGAGGAAGGTAAAACTGGAATCGTGGATGGGGAGAGAGGTATTTTTATAATAAATCCAACGAAACAGAAGATAGAATATTATACAAAACAAATTGAGAATTTAAGAATAAGGAGACTAAAGTTAATAGAAAAACATGCTCCTCCGATTACGAAGGATGGTAAAAGAATAGATGTATCTGCAAATATTGAACTTTTAAGTGAAATCTACTCAGTAAAGAAGTACGAAGCAGAAGGAATAGGATTGTTTAGAACAGAATATCTTTTTCTTGCTAAAAGGAGAGTTCCTACTGAGGAGGAGCAGTTTTACATATATAAAGAAGCAGCTGAAAGGTTAAAACCTATGCCAGTAATTATAAGGACCTTTGATTTTGGAGGGGATAAAATCGTTCCTGATTATACAGAGCCGAATCCATTTCTTGGTTGGAGAGCTGTGAGATTCTGTTTGGACAATTTGGATTTTTTTAATTCTCAACTACGTGCTATTATTAGAGCATCTGCTTATGGAAATGTAAAGTTAATGTTCCCGATGATAAGTAGTATAGAAGAGATTAGGAAGATAAAAATAATATTGAAAAATATTTATAAAGAACTTGATGATAAGGAAATACCCTATGATAAGGATATGGAAATAGGAATAATGGTAGAGGTTCCTTCTGTAGCTCTTCTTGCAGAGAAGTTTACAAAATATGTTAACTTTTTTAGTATAGGTTCAAACGACCTCACTCAGTATACCCTTGCAGTTGACAGAAATAATGAAAGGATTTCATCTCTTTTTGACCATTTTCATCCTGCAGTGCTTCGACTTATAAAAAGGACTATAGGGGCTGCGCATCAGGGACATATTTGGGTAGGGGTTTGCGGAGAAATTGCATCGGACCCCTTAGGAATTGCTTTACTTGTAGGTTTTGGTGTAGATGAACTTTCGATGATTCCATGTATGGTTCCGGAGGCAAAGGTAATAATTCAGGGATTGGAGTATGAAAAAGTAAAAAAGATAGTACATAAGGTAGTGGAGTTTTCAACTCCTTTGGAAGTAACGAGGTATCTTAGAAGAGAACTTTCTAAAAGTTTTCCTGATCTTGCTCCTTTATTCAAAAAAGGAAACATATCATGCATACTTTAATAAAGAGCCTTCCAGATCAGTTAAAAGAGGGATATAATTCAGGACCATATGAGAAAAGAGAAAAACCTGAAGTAATATACTTTTTTGGAATGGGGGGGTCAGGAATTTCAGGAGATCTTTTAAAAAGTTATCTTTTGGACATTTCTTCTGTTCCATTGGTTGTTATTAAAGATTACAGCATTCCTGTTTTTTGTAAAAAACCTCTTTGTATTTTTGTGAGTTATTCAGGGAATACAGAAGAAACCTTGGAATGTTTTATGCAGACCCTTAAAAAAACCAAAAACATTTTTGTGGTTTCCAGTAATGGAAAGTTATTATCCATTGCTGAGAAGCAAAAGATAGAGCATTATAGAGTTCCTTCGGGTTTGCCACCGAGGTGCGCCCTTGGATTTATTTTTTCTGCAATTTTAAAGTTTCTTGAGAGTAACGTTTTTATGTGCGTAAAGAATGAGATAGAGGAGGCGATAAAATTGCTTTCAGAAAAAAAAGAGGAATATGAAAGTAAAGCACAAATAATAGCAGAAAGACTTCTTGGTAGATTACCCTTAATATACACTCTTTCACAAAAGTTTTATCCTGTGGCTTATAGGTTTCAGTGTCAACTTAATGAAAATGCTAAGATTTTTTCCCATTCCCACTTTATTCCTGAGATGAATCATAATGAGATAATGGGCTATATGGGATTTTCTGAAGTTAACCGTTTAATCACTGTAGTATATCTTATATCTGGAGAGGAAAATGATAGAAATATCAAAAGAAAAGAGATTTTGAGAAATCTTCTGAACGTTCCTTTTGTAGATATTCATGCAGATGGGAAGAGTACGATAGCAAGATTCTTCTCTCTTATCATGCAGACTGATTTTGTAAGTTTATATCTCGCTTTAAAAAGAAATGTAAATCCATTTGAGATTCCTCTCATAGATAGGTTAAAAAAAGAAATAAAGGGGGAGGTATGGATGTAATAATTCCTGTAGCAGGAAAGGGTACACGAACCCGACCTCACAGCCTTTATACTTCTAAACCTTTATTATTTGTAGCAGGTAAAAAAATAATAGAGCATATCATCGAAGTTCTGGGCGAATTTGAAGAAAAGATAGAAAGATTGATCTTTGTTATAGGAAAAGACCAGGAAGATTTTATAAAATATATGAACTCAAAAAGATTTGCTTTTAAAGTGGAATACAGAATTCAGGAGAGTCCATTAGGACTTGGTGATGCAGTATATCAGGGTTTAAAAGACGTTGAAAATGATGTTCTTATAATGTTGGGGGATACTATTGTAAAGTTTACTCCAGCCCTATTAGGGAAGGATAGCTTCATAGGGGTGATGGAAGTAGAGGATCCAAGAAGGTTTGGGGTGGTAAAAGTAGAGAAGGGAATAATAGTAGATATGGAAGAAAAACCTGATGAACCTCCTACAAATCTTGCCATTGCAGGAGTTTATTATATTAAAGACTCTTATGTATTAAAAGGAGCTCTTGAAAGAATAATAGAAAGTAATGTGAGAACAAAAGGAGAGATTCAGTTAACCGATGCTTTAAAGTGGATGTGCAGAGATCAATATAGGTTCAGGTCTTTATTGCTTTCGGAATGGTACGATTGTGGAACGTGTGAGGCGCTTCTTGCAACCAATAGAAAGCTTTTGCTTAAAAACTTTACAGTTACGCATCATTTTTATGATTCTTTAATTATAAATCCAGTATGGATACATCCAGAAGCAGTGATTGAAGAATCTGTTATTGGGCCTTTTGTTTCAGTGGATAAAGGGGCTAAAATTAAGAATAGTATTATAAGAAGTTCAATTATAAATAGTAATTCTCTCGTAGAAAATGTGGTATTGAGAGATTCAATCATAGGAGAAAGGGCAATTTGCGTATCTGATATTAAGAGTTTTAACATCGGTCCTTTTTCTTGTTTAAAAAATTCCTAAGATTGGGAAAGGAGGTAAGGATGGCTTACATTGATTTTAATTATATTCCAAAGGACGATGATCTCCTTGTTATTTATTATTTTGAACCAAAAGATGGTGTTTCTTTTGAAGAAGCAGCAGAAGCTATAGCAGGAGAATCTTCTGTAGGGACATGGACAGATGTTACAACTATGAAAGAAGAGATAAAAGAAAAGTTGAGACCTCATGTGTACGAGATAAAAGATAACCATGTAAAAATTGCATATCCTGTTGAATTATTTGAAGAAAACAACGTTTCCCAAATTCTTTCAAGTATCGCAGGTAATATATTTGGCATGAAGGCGGTTAAAAATCTCCGACTTGTGGATGTAAGGTTTCCTCCAAAGATCCTTGATTCAATGCCAGGACCAAGATTCGGAGTTCAGGGAGTAAGAGAAATGCTTGGCATAAGAAATAGACCTCTTGTAGGAACAATTGTGAAGCCAAAAGTAGGATTGAATGAAGAAGAGTTTGCACAGGTTTTATACAATGCTTTAAAAGGAGGATGCGATTTTGTGAAGGATGATGAGAATCTCACCAGTATGAGTTTTAATAGATTTGAGAAAAGAGTAGAACTTGCATTAAAAATGGTTGAGAAAGTGGAAAAAGAAACAGGGGAGAAAAAGGCATATCTTCCTAATATTACTGCACCATACCGAGAGATGGTGAAAAGAGCAGAGTATGTAAAGAAGTCGGGTGGTAAATATATAATGATAGATGTCGTTACAGCCGGTTTTTCTGCAATTCAATCAATAAGAGAAGAAAACTTTGAAATGATTATTCATGCCCATAGAGCAATGTATGCAGCTTTTGCAAGAAATCCCAAACATGGGATTTCAACGCTTGTTTTTTCAAAATTTGTAAGACTCGTAGGAGCTGATCAACTTCATATAGGAACTGTGGTGGGAAAAATGGAAGGAAAGAAAAAGGATGTAATGACAATTTATAAAGAAATGTATGAAACCAATTTCTCAGGTGATGAAGTCCATTTTCCTCAACACTGGAAAAACATAAAACCTGTATTTCCTGTATCTTCAGGTGGTTTGCATCCGTTTTTAATTCCTGATCTATTATCAATTTTTGGGAAAGATTTTATAATGATGTTTGGAGGAGGTATCCATGGACATCCATGGGGAACTGAGGCTGGAGCAAGAACGGTAAGGAAGGTACTGGCTTGGACAATGGAGGAAAAAGAACTTAAAGAACTTGTGGAGAAAGATGAAGAGGTGAGGGTGGCGTATGAAAAGTGGGGACACAAAAGATGGGACGTGTCTTCTTAGTTGGAATTGCAGGGGATAGTGCTTCAGGGAAGTCAACCTTTGCAAAAGGTATAATAAGTTTATTTGGTAGAAACAGAGTTGCTTCAATATCACTTGATGATTATCACCTCTATGATAGAGAGCAGAGAAAGAAACTGGGTATTACACCTTTGAATCCAAAGGCGAATAACTTTGAATTGATGATTGAACATGCTACTTTGCTAAAACAAGGAAAATCAATTAAAAAACCGGTATATGACCATTCTTGTGGTAAATTTAAAGAGCCGGTTTTATTTAAACCAAGGGATATCGTGATCCTTGAAGGTTTACTTCCGTTCTATGATAAGAGGTTGTATGAGCTATTTGATATTACCATTTTTATAGACCCAGATTATGAGGTGAGAAAGGAGTGGAAGATAAAAAGAGATGTAGAGGAAAGAGGGCATTCTCTTGATGCATTGCTAAAAGAAATGGAGAGAAGAAAACCTGATTATGAAAAATATGTGGCTCCTCAACGTAGAAAAGCAGAGATACTTATAAAAATAAAGAAAGAGAGAAAGGAACCTCATTATCAAAAAGGGACTCCTTACTGGATAAGGATATATCAGAAATTAACAGGTGAAAAACTTTCAAAAGTATACTTTCCTCTTGATCTTGCATCCATGTGTAGAATTGAAGGTGAGGAGCTGTACTTTGAATACAGGAAAGGATTTTATGGTAAAACTCCTGTAAGTATTATAGAGTTTAATGGAACAGTAGAAAGAAAGGCACTTAGAGATATTGAGATAAGTATAGCAGAAATAGCAGGAAGACCGAAAAATAGGATATTTAAAAAAGGCAAGTATGTTGACGAGATAGGACTTGGAAACTTTATTATAGCCTGGAGGGTTGCAGAAAGGTTCAGACAGTTAAGAAGAGGTTTATAGAAGATGTGAGATATTGACTCAACAATTGTTAATACCTTTTGTCAAGATTGTTTGAAAAATCTTCGTTGTTAATATTTTCTACTTTTGGAGGTTATACAGCACAGTATTCACAAACCTTAATTTGGGGAATGAGATGCTGAGAGGAATGGAAAGGTTGAAAAAACTCTGTGGGCTTTTTCAGAACCTCCGGATAGCAATCCTTTTAAGTACTTAAAAGATATGCAAAAATCCACCAACTTAAAATGATTTATTTGACACAAGGGATTTTAAAGGTATAATTTTTTTGATAAAATAAAAAGGAGGTGGTGTGTCTTTCTTTATAAGAGCGCTTTTTACTCTTCTCTGTATAGGGAGCATGGCATACAGCTATGAATTTCTTGGGACCTCAACAGAGGAAGATGCAACAGCCTATAATGCTCAACCCCATCTT
>CAYQJV010000010.1:0-39223 GCA_964417925.1 uncultured bacterium
AGGATAAAAATGTAAAATATTCTATCTCTTGTACTACAAGACCCAGGAGAAAAGGAGAACGACATGGCAGAGATTACTTATTTTGTACAAGAGAGGAGTTTGAGGAAATGATAAGGAAGAATAAACTGCTCGAGTATGAAGAGGTATATGGGTATTATTATGGAACACCAAGAAAAAAGGTTGAAGAGCTTTTAAAAAAAGGATACGATGTGATTGCGGATCTGGATATAAAGGGCGCATTGAATTTGAAGAAAAAACTCCCTGGGACAGTTACTGTGTTTTTATTTCCACCTTCCCTTAAAGAGCTTGAGAGAAGGTTAAAAAAAAGAGGAGATTCTCTGAAACAGGTGAAAGAGAGATTAAAATATGCAAGAGAAGAAATGGAAAGGGCAAAGGAGTTTGATTATATTGTAATGAATGATAAACTTAAAAAAACCGTTGAGGATATTCTTGCAATAATAAGGGCAGAAAGGTTGAAGAAGGAGAGGATATATGAAGGATAGAATATACATTAAGGATATAATAAAGTATGAAGGTAAAAGAATAGAGATTTTTGGATGGGTTCATAGATTAAGAGATTTAGGGGGAGTTTATTTTTTGCATTTGCGAGACAGAACAGGTATAGTACAGGTCGTTTTTCCCAAGGAACTTGCTGAGAAGATAAAAAAGATAAAGGTTGAATTTATTGTGAAGATTATAGGAAAGGTTTTAAAAAGACCCGAGGAGCAGATTGATAAAAGGTTGATTACAGGTGAGTATGAAATTCATGCTGAAGATATTGAAGTGGTATCTTTTTCAAAAACTCCACCTTTTTCTGTGGAAAGAGAAGCAATTCTTCCCAAAGAGGAGATAAGACTTAAATACAGATATCTGGATTTAAGAAGAGAAAAACTCACAAGGAACCTTGAAACAAGGCACTGGATGATGCAGATAACAAGAAACTATTTATCAGAAAAAGGATTCTGGGAAATAGAAACTCCCATTCTCGCAAAAAGTACACCAGAGGGAGCAAGGGACTTTCTTGTTCCGTCAAGGATTTTTAAAGGAAATTTCTATGCCCTACCTCAATCTCCACAACTGTACAAACAGATACTCATGGTTGCAGGAATTGATAGATACTTTCAGTTAGCAAGATGTTTGAGGGATGAGGATTTAAGAAGAGACCGACAGCCTGAATTTACCCAGATAGATATTGAAGCATCATTTATTGATGAAGAATTTATATACAGCCTGATAGAAGGGTTATTTGAGAAATGGGCAGAGTATTTGAAGATAGAGATAAAAACTCCCTTTAAAAGAATTCCATACTCAGAGGCAATTGAAAAATATGGTTCAGATAAACCAGACCTTACAAATCCCCTGATAATAGATGATTTCACAGATTATTTCAGAAGCGAAAACTTTATGATATTTAAAAAGATAATTGAAGAGAAAAATGGAGTTGTGAAAGGAATAAAAATTGAAAAAGAACTTTCAAGAAAGGAGATTGAGGATATTGAAAAAAAAGTAAAAGAGTGGGGTTTTCCGGGAATTGCATGGCTTAAGAGAAGAGGGGATGGTATAACAGGACCTCTTTCAAAGTTTTTAAAAAACTTTGAAAGAGAAAACGGGACATATCTTTTCCTTGCAGGAGAGAGAAAAAGAGTTCTTCTTGCTCTTGGTGAGGTAAGAAATGAACTCAAAAAATTTATAGAGCCTGAAAAAGGACTGCACTTTGTATGGGTTTATGAATTTCCCCTTTTTGAATACAACGAGGGAGAAAAAAGGATAGAACCTGCTCATCACATATTCTCAGAACCATTAAAGGAGGATATGGATAAACTTAATGATGATCCATTATCTGTAAGAGGGAGAATATATGACCTTGTTTTAAATGGGGAGGAGATAGGTTCGGGAAGCATAAGGGTGAATAGGAGAACTCTGCAAGAAAGACTTTTTGAAATAGCAGGGATTGATAAGCGTCAATTTGAATTTCTACTTGAAGCATTTGATTATGGAGCACCTCCTCATGGAGGTATTGCCCTTGGGTTTGATAGGATAGTTGCGATATTTACTGGTACAGAAAGCATAAGAGATGTGATAGCATTTCCAAAAACAACAAAGGCTCAGGGATTGATGGAGGGGTCTCCTTCAGAAGTATCCGCTCAACAGTTAAAAGAGCTTGGGATTAAATTTGAATCCTCCTATGGTTAATTTTTATAACTTTGCATTCAATTTTATTATTTGGTAAAAACCTGTTAATCCTTTCTACACCTCCTTTGTTTCTCTTTTTTCTCTTAATTACCTTTCAAGTTTATTTAAATTTCTGGAATTTTCTCCTCTGGGGAGATATCAAATATTACAAGCCCAGAAACAAGTTTTGGGTAAAAATCTGTTGATTTTTGAGGCATTCTTTCCTTTTTCATTGCAACTTTCTGTACTTCTTCAGGTTTTGTTGGGTTCATTATTATACCGAGTATGTATTTTCCTCTATCCACTTTTTCTATCACATTTTCTGCATATCTTTCGTAACCTATAACATCTTCAAGTTCATCCTTTGAAATCTCAAGAATGTTTTCAACGATAATTGAATGAAGGATGCTTACATCAAGATTTCTATACTCCTCGCTTCTTTCGGGTAAAAATTTTTCCATTATAGAGATATCTTTAAGGACGAAAAGATATCCATCATCTTTTCTATATACTCCAAAGGCATGTTTATTACTGTTCCTTTTTACTCTTTCTGGAAGTTCGCTTTTTGATGTTTTTTCAATAATAAAGTACTCTTCTGCTTTTTTTACAAAATTTTCAAAAGATGTATTTATTCTTTTAAACAGTCTATGTGTTGGAAGAATTACAAGACCTTCATCATAAAGGTTTACAAAAGTTACCATTCTATAGTTGAAACATTCATTTCCTGTGTAGTTGTTAGTTATTTTTTTCAGTTCTTCTTTAACACGTAAGGATGTTTCATATCTATGATGCCCATCCGCTATTAAAAGTATTTTGTCCTCCATCAATTTTACTATTTCTTTTATCATGGCTGGAGTATATATACTCCACATTCTATGTATAACTCCGTATTCATCCTTTACTTCTATTTCAGGAGGTTGCGAAAAGGTTTGTTGCAAAATTGAGTTTATTTTGTTTTGAGGGTCAGGATAAAGCATAAATACCTGTTCATAATTTTTCTTTGTACGCATAAATAATCTGTACCTATCCTCTTTTGGTTTTGAATGGGTTCTTTCATGAGGTAGTACAATTCCTTCTTCAAAATTGTAGAGTTTTAAAGCAGCAATAAAACCTTTTCTTATTTTTTTCTCCCCGTATATTTCAAATTCCTGAGTATAGGGGAATATACCTGGTTTATCTTCCTTTAACAGTATTTTCTCCTTCATCCATTTCTGGAAATTATCATAAGATTCTTGGTATCTGTCTTCACTTTTTCCGAGAATCAATCTTACGAAATTATAAGGGCTCTTCTGGTAATATTCTTCCTGCATTTCAGGTGTTATTTTATCATAAGGCTGAGTTATAACCAAAGATAAATCCTTTATTTTTTCTTTGTTATACTTTATTGCTTTGAATGGTTTTATTTCAGCCATTTAACCTCCCAGAAGTTCCTTTGATACCTTTTCTGCTATTTCAATTCCTGCTCTTTTCTGTCCTTCCTTCGCCTGAGCACCAATATGTGGAGTCACCACTACGTTATCTAAGGTAAACAGTTTATTACCTACAGCAGGCTCTTTTTCAAACACATCGATTCCTGCAGCATAAAGTTTTCCTGTTGTGAGAGCATCATAGAGAGCTTCTTCATCAACAATTCCTCCTCTTGCGCAATTTATAAGAATTGCTCCATTTTTCATCTTTGCAAATGCACTTTTGGAAATCATGTGTTTTGTTTCCGTGGTTAAAGGAAGATGTAATGATATTATATCCGATTTCTCATAGAGGGTATCGAGTCCAACTTTTTCTCCGTATTCCGAAACCTGCACATAAGGATCATAAAATATCACTTTCATTCCCAAACACTTAGCCCTTTTGGCAACTTCAGTCCCTATTTTACCCATTCCTATTATTCCAAGAGTTTTGCCATAGAGTTCGATTCCTTTAAGTTGTTTTTTTTCCCATCTTCCTTCTTTTAAAGAAATAGTTCCTCGGGCAATGTGTCTTGCACAGGCAAACATCATTCCTATTGTAAGTTCTGCAACAGATACTGAAGTTGCACCAGGAGTATTCAAAACCTTTATACCTTTCTCCTTTGCAGCCTCCAAGTCAATATTATCCAATCCTATTCCTGCTCTTCCTATAACTTTTAAAACATCTGCTGAGTTTATAATTTCTCTTGTAACTTTTGTGGCGCTCCTTACAATTATTGCATCTTTTCCTTTTATTTCCTGTTTTAATTCTTCAGCCGAAAGTCCTGTTTTTTCAATTACTTCAAGCCCTTTATTTTTTAAAATTTCTTTACCTTCTTCTGCAATTGGATCTGTAATTAAAACCTTCATGTTACCTCCTTATTCAAGTTCTAAAATTTCTTCAATGTTTTTAAGCAGTTCTTTTATATCTTCCATTGTTAAATCTCCCATGTGTGCTATTCTAAATGTTTTCTCTTTTAATTTTCCATAGCCGTTTGATATTGCAAATCCTCTTTCACCAAGTTTTTTATTTAAATCTGCAACACTTATTCCCCGTGTATTTGTAATTGTTGTAACAGTAGGGGATTCGTAGCCGGGTTCTGCAAAGAGTTCAAAGTATTTTTTTCCCCATTCTTGTACCGTTTCTGCCATCTCTTTATGTCTTTTGTATCTGTTTTCTATTCCTTCTTTAAGGATTCTATCAAGCTGATAGTCAAGAGCGTAGAAAAGAGAAATTGCAGGGGTCGTAGGTGTTTGTCCTTTTTCATCATAGTATTTTTTCATCAAAAGAAAATCAAAGTAGTATCCTCTATTTTCTACCTGTTTTGCTCTTTCAAAAGCTTTTTCTGAAACTACTGCAAATGCAAGTCCTGGCGGAAGCCCTACACATTTCTGAGAACTTGATACAAGCACATCTATTCCCCATGCATCGACATCTATCTCTGTACCAAGCATTGAACTTACAGCATCCACCATGTAGATTACATCAGGATAGTTCTTTACAACATCCCCTATTTCCTTTATTGGATTTATTACGCCTGTTGATGTTTCGTTATGAGTTACAAAAAGTGCATCATACTCACCTGTCTTTAATTTTTCTTCTACCATTTCGGGCTTTATTGCTTTACCCCATTCCACTTCAATTATGTCTCCTTCCTTTCCGTTTGTCTTTACAATCTTATACCATCTTTCGGAGAATGCTCCACATAGTGTATTTAGGGCTTTCTTTTTCACGCAGTTTCTTACAGCAGCTTCCATCAATCCTGTTCCAGAGCATGTACATACAAAGATTTGGTTTTTGGTATTAAGTATTTTTTGTAATTTTGTTATAACAGAGCGATTTAGTTCTGAAAACTCTGGCATTCTATGCCCTATCATTGGTTTTGTTTGAGCATTTAATACGTCTTCCAAAACTTCGGTAGGGCCTGGAATAAAAAGTTTTTTATGCATAAAACCTCCTATGTTTTTATTATTTTAACTATTACCCTTCTTTTTCTTGGACCATCAAATTCACAAAAAAATATACCTTGCCATTTCCCAAACATTAATTTTTTACCCTCCACAGGAATGCATACAGAGTTTCCGATTATGGAAGCCTTTATATGAGCATCTGCATTTCCTTCCATATGGGTATAACCCGCATCTTCTGGAACAAGTTTTGATAGCATGCTTTCTATATCGTATTTTACCGATGGGTCATAATTTTCGTTTACTGTAACTCCTGCTGTTGTGTGAGGTACATATACTACGCATATTCCCTCCTTTAGCCCGGAATTTTTTACAATCTCCTCTATACGTGCAGTAATATCAATTAGTTCAACTTTTTTTCTGGTTGTAACAAGAAGCTCCATCTCATAGAAGTATACTAAAATATTTTTTTTTGTCAATGGAAGAAATTTTTGTTAAAGTTAGTTTATAAGATTATATTTAAAATCCATCCCACAAAAATAGTAATTATTATCATTATCCCTAAGGATTTAAAAAAGTCTTTTATCCCGAGTTCTTTAAGTAATACTATAAAAGTAGCAATACATGGAAATACTGTAGACAGTACTACTGTAGCCACCACTGCCTGAGATGGGGTTAAATCAAGAGAGGCAAGCAAACCTACTGCTATATCCTTTCTTAAAAATCCAAGAAGTACAGGGACTATTGCATTTTTAGGTAATCCCCACAGTAGTTTTATCACAGGAGAGGTAACATTTGCAAGGAAATCAAAAACTTTTAATGAATAGAGGAAGTTAACCACAAACACTCCAGCAAGAACTATGGGGATTGCTTCCACTACGAAACTTCTTACTCTAAGCCATACCTTTTTAAGGATTGCATTTATTCCAGGAAATCTATAAGGAGGAATTTCAATAAGAAGTTCTGGTCTGAATCCTTCTGCTGTAATTCTGAGTACAATACTGAGCAAAACCCATACAAAGAAAAGAGTGGTATACACAAGTACCACATACTTAATTCCATAACTTCCTACAAATCCTATAATCATAGCTTGAAGAGCAGAACAGGGAATTGCTATTGATATAAGAGTAGCGGTAATGAATCTCTGTACTTTTGATTCCAATATTCTGGTAGCAAGTATTCCAGGAACGTTACATCCGAGTCCCAGAATCGTAGGAATTATTGCGTATCCATGTAGACCTATTTTATGCATCCATCGGTCTAAAAATACTGCAAGTCTTGGCAAATATCCAATATCTTCAAGAACACTTAGGATCAAATAGAAGGAAAAAATATAGGGAAGCACCATGCCTATTGGAACGTATATTCCTGTAGTTAACATTCCAAAAGATTGTGTGAAATCTATCTCTCCATTTATGAGTTCACCTATAAGGATGGTGTGAATAACCTTAAAAGGTAATAGTAAAGAGGATACTTTTGCAAGAATGGGTTTAACTCCATATTCAAAAAAAGGTTCTGTAAGGAAGGAGATAATTGACTCTCCTATAAACCTTATGATAAAAAATGAAGCCATTACTACGATAAAAGCAAATATAAATCCCCAGAATGGATGAAATGATATATCTTCAAGAAGGTCAACAAAACTATGATGCCTATGAGTTATTTTTTGTACCTTTTTTATGATTTTTCCTATTCTCGACCATTTATTTCTTATAACTACTTTTTCTCTTTTTTGCTGAGCGAGTAATCTTTCAAGAACCTCTTTAATCCCTTCTCCAGTTAAAGCAATCGTAGGAATTACTGGCACTCCCAACAAATTTTCTAAGCTTTTTACATCCACTTCTATACCTCTGTGTTTCATTTCATCTGCGAAGTTCAACGCTATCACCATGGGTTTCCCTTTTTCTATGAGTTGCAAAGATAAGTAAAGATTCCTTTCTAAATTAGTTCCATCAATAATATTAACGATATAATCTCCTTCAGATAAGAAAGATTTAGCTACTTTTTCTGCTTCGGATACTGGCTCAAGAGAATAAACTCCAGGGACATCTATTATTTCATATATCTCTCCTTTAAATCTCAAATATCCCTTTGAATAAGATACTGTAGTTCCTGGATAGTTAGAAGCAATTACCCTTATTCCTGTTAGTCTTGAGAAAAAAATACTTTTACCTACATTTGGGTTTCCAAATAAAAGTATTTTTTTATTTTTTTTCATATGTTTCCACAATTATTTTTGCAGCCATTCCATGCCCTATGGCCACTCTTGAACGCATAACCTCTATTATTACGGGTCCTCCCCTTCCTATTCCACTTAACTTTTTAATTTTTTGGCCTGGAAAGATTCCCATACAATAAAGTCTTCGTATTATTCCCCATCCACCATTTATATTTTTTACTATTCCTTCTTCTCCAGGATACATTTCTATGAGAGTTTTAAGATACATTTTCTATAAATTCCTTTAATTTTTTAATGGTTTCATTACTCAAAAAATGTTCTACCATGCATGCCTCTTTTTCACTTTTCCTTTTAGCTACACCAAGGACAGTATGGAAAAATTTATAGAGCAATACATGTTTTTCATATGTTTTTCTTGCCTTTCTTTTTCCTCTATCTGTAAGAACTACAGCTCCATAATTTTCATGATATACATATCCCATACTCTTTAACACATTTACTGCAGAGTTTACAGTTGGCATGCTTACTTTCATAAATTTTGCAATTTCTTTTATCCTTACGACCTTTTTTTCTTTTTCTAAAAGAAATATTGCTTCCAAGTAATCTTCCAAAGTTTTTTTATTCATCTGTTATCCTTTATAAAGTTAGACATATCTAAGTATAGTGATAAAATAGGAATTGTCAAGCGTATTTTTCATTCCATAGATGAAAAGGGTAAAAAATTGGTTTTATTTCATACTTGACAAATATGAGAAGTATGTGTATCTTAATTTAAGGTGTGACTTTTTTATTGTTAAGAGGATAGGGTGGGTGAAGAAATAAGATGTATGGGGATTTAAAGATCGGAACAACTGTACAAAGTCTAAAAATTTAGTGATAAATGCTAAATAAGGAGGTAATGAAATGAATGTTAAAATGGAAGATTTAAAAAAACAACTTGAAAAACACAATATAAATCCTTCTTATCATCGTTTAAAAATACTTCATTACCTTATGAAGCATAGAATTCATCCCACAGTGGATAGAATTTACAAAGATCTTTCCAAAGAGATTCCCACTCTTTCCAAAACCACTATTTATACAACTCTAAAACTTTTTATTGAAAAAGGAATAGTGAGAGAACTTTTTGTGGATGAAAATGAAATGAGATACGAATATGCAGATACTCCTCATGGACATTTTAGATGTATTAAATGCGGAAAAATTTATGATGTGGAGATAACCGTACCTTTGAATAAAGACACCATTCAAGGGCATAAAATACTGGAACAGTATTTGTGCTTTAAAGGTATATGTAAAGAGTGTTTGAAGAATACACAGTAGGATAAATGGAGGATAATTATTTGACTTTTAAAAATTTTTATTTAAAATTTATTCAAAGAGGGGGTGTAGCTCAACTGGGAGAGCGCCGGCTTTGCAAGCCGGAGGTCGGCGGTTCGAGTCCGCTCACCTCCATTTCCATTTTATGGAAAATCTAAAAAACTGCTTTAAAGTTTGTTTTTTATGTCTTTTAAATTTGTAACATAGAAAACAAGTGTGGCATGTTTTTCGCTAGAAATACAATAATGGTTGACAATTCATTCCAAGATGAAAAATTAAAAGTTCTTGTAGTGGATGATGATAAGGGAATGTTGTTTCTGTTGAAGAAGGTGCTTTGTAAGTACGATTATGAAGTGTTTACTGCTTCAAGTGCAGAAGAGGCTCTTGAATTGTTAAAAATGACTACTCCTCATATTATTATTTCAGATATCATGATGCCGGGCATGGATGGTTTTGAATTCTGTAAAAAAGTAAAAGAGGATGAAAGGTTTGAGGATGTTGAGTTTATATTCCTTACTGCTAAAGATGCTTCTGAATATGAAGCTATAGGATTAGATATTGGAGCAGATGATTTTATAGAAAAACCTTTTTGTGTTGATCGGTTTATTGCAAGGTTAAACGCAAGAAAAAGAAAGGTGTTGCGAAAGAAAAGTAAGGGAGAGATATCAGGAAAAATTGATAACTGGAATCTTACAGATGTACTTCAAATGCTTGAAATGGGAAGGAAAACTGGAAGAATGAATATTGTAAGTGATGGAAAATCTGAGATATGGATAGAGTTGCTTAATGGAGAGATAGTGAACGCTGGTTTTGGGAAAAAAAGAGGAAGGGAGGCTTTAAAAGAGATTTTTCGTTTGAAAACAGGGAGTTTTTATTTTGATTCAAAGAAAAAGGTAAAGAAAGGAAAGGAAGAACCTATAAAAATTTCTCATATTTTACTAAATACTATGAAGGAAATAGATGAGGAGAATGAGGAGAGAAAAAGGGAAAACGTGATATCCAAACTTAAGAAAAGTATATGGGAAACTTAGCCTTTTTAATGTTTCTTGCTATCACATTGTATTCAGAAGGGGGAATAAAAATCTTTGCTAATAAAATTCCGAAATTTGATTTTTTGCTTACCTCAAATTTTTCTAAAAAATGGAATTATAATCTTTTGTATGCTGGTGCTTATATAGAAAAAAGTGATGTTTTGAATTATGGATTTTATGGATACTTTTCAAAAGAAGTTGGAAACAACGAGGTACGGATAGGAGCCCAACCTCTTCCTTTTTCCAGGGTTAATTCGTTTTTCAATCCTTTGATGTTTCCTCTACACAGAAGAACGGTGTATTATGGAGTATTATTCCCTTATCCATGGATAGATTGGGGGATTGTTTTTTATCATAAAAGTAGGACCCCGTTTTATGCGGGTATTGTTGATGGGATAGGAAGGGAGGTTCTTCCCTTGGGAAGTGGGGATATGGGTATTTTAAGAATTGATGACAATAACGCAGTGTTTATAGGAGGAGGAATTGTGCATAAAATACATGAGTTAAGTGGGGTATTGTACTGGGAAAACAATGGAATTTCGTCTTTTGTAGTTG
Organism: uncultured bacterium; assembly: GCA_964417925.1. Taxonomy (GTDB): domain Bacteria; phylum Hydrothermota; class Tepidihabitantia; order B3-TA06; family CAYQJV01; genus CAYQJV01. The sequence continues at coordinate 10,611 of CAYQJV010000010.1, forward strand.
GTTACATAAACTCAAAAGTTGTGATTAATCCTTTTCATATAGAGGTTGAATACTCAGGCGTGCTTCCCCAGTGTAAAGGGACCCTTTTTGATATAATTCAGGTTGCTTATACCAATTTTCCTATAATCAGAGAGAATGTGAGAAAAAAGTATGTAGCGAATTGGGGATATGGAGTGTATGTAGAAATGTCCGTTGCGATTCAGCATTTTGTGAGGATGGGAGTTTCTTATGGGAAAACTGATTCAAGCGATTACACAGATATCCAATGTGTGTCTTTTATTTTCTCTGTTATGCAGAATAAAGGACTTTTGATAAATAAAGTTAGGCTTTTCATAAAAAAGGAAAACAGAAGGGTGTATAATGGGTTTGGTTTTAGGATTGTTTCTGGTTTCTAATGGAAAAATAAATGTAATGGTTAATTATTTTTTATGTAGTGATACAATGATGCCTTTTGAATATTCTATAAAAATGACAAAGATGTTTTTAAAACCTTTGTGTAAGGATACTCTATTTAATGTGATTTTTTCTTCTTCAAAAGAAGATAGTGTTTATGATATACTACTTACAGGTGAGTTTAGTCTGAAAGGTTTTACAGATATTGATATTGGTTATTCTATTTCCACCAAAGGAGGGTTTTTTATAGAAAAGAAAGTAGTGGGCAAAAAGCTAAATGAAGTAAGGAAAAATTTGAAAGAAAGTATCTATGAAGCAATAACTTCTCTATGGATTCAGAGTTTTCCAGATTCTGCTATGGTATATATAGACAATGTGAAGTATGGATGTACTCCTCTTTATGTTGCTCATATTCCTAAGGGTGTTCACTCTATAAAAATCAGTAAACCTCTCTATTCAGAGAGAGATACTGTATTAAATGTGTTAGGATTGGATACATTGGTAGTGCGGTTGGAAAGGAAGAAAGAGAAAGAAGCGTGGATAGTATTGTCTTCGCTTCCTTATGTGGAGATCTTAGTAGATGGTAGATTGTTCTTTGTATCAACAGATAACAGTGCGTTTAAAATATCCCCGGGCATGCATGAAATAATTATAAGGCATCCGATCTACGGGGAAAAGAAAATTATAAAAGAGGTTAAAGGAGGAGAGAGGATTTATGTGGATATTTTTGAGTAGTGTGTTGTTTTCCATAACAGAAAATGAAGCAGATGAGTTATTCTATAATGGAGAGTATACCAAGGCTTTGAAATGTTACCTTGAAGTAGTAAAGAAAAAAGAAACTCCAGAGATACTTTTTAACATAGGAATATGTTATGAAAAATTAAAAAACTATGAAAAGGCTCTTTTTTATTTTAAAAAAGCTCAAATTATGGGTTGGAAACCTGCACTTATTAAAGTAAAAGAACTTGAAAGGAAAGTTTTTAAAAAAAATAAAAAAATAGAAAAAGATACAACCACTACAAATATTAAAAAAGAGGTTGAAAAGAGGCAACCTTCTTTTAAAAAAGAAAGAATAAAAATTGAAAATCCTACTTATATAAAGTCTCACAGTAAAAACGTAACTACCTTTTGGATGTGGGGATATGTTTCCATATTTATAGGAATTTTGGGAATATTGTACGGTGTGTTGAGAACAATAATGGTAAGGAGAGCTTGGAATATTTTATTCAATTTAATAAAAACCAGTGAGAAGGGATTTGTTGGTATGAAAAAAAAGAATATGTTTGGGGTCTTTTTTTATTCAAAAGGAAAAATAGATAGAGCTCTTGTAGAGGTTAATAAAAATGGTGAGGGTAATTATTTTGAGGATGAAAAAGCACTGATCAAATTTTTTGGAAAAAGAGATTATAAGAGATACATAAAAAAAGAAAAATCGGAATGGAGAGAACTCGCTGATTCTTTTATCACGCTTTTTAAAAGATAGTTTTGATTTTTTGTGAAAACAGAGTATAATTAAAAAATGGCTTGTGCTCTAATACCTTTTAGAAAATGGAGTGTGTGGGTAGAAGAGAACAATGGTAGAATAGTGAATATAAAGTTTTTAAAAAAAGCTTCAGTAAAACATGGTTCAAACTCCAGAGTGCTTCATAATTTTATAATACAGTTCAAGGAATACATAAGTGGCAAAAGAAAAAAGTTTTCTGTACCTTTTGAAATGAAAGGTACAGAGTTTGATAAGAAGGTGTATCGTATTCTTTTGAAAGAAGCATCCTATGGTAAAGTAATTACCTATAAGGATATTGCGATGATGTTGGGAAATAAAAATCTTGCAAGGGCTGTAGGGCAATCACTTCGTAGGAATTCTCTTCCTTTGTTGATTCCCTGTCATAGAGTGATAAAGAGTAATGGTGATATAGGAGGATTTAGTGGTGGAAAAGAATTAAAATTTACCCTTCTTAGTATTGAAGGGGTAAACATCAAAAGAAAGGAGTAAAATGATACATCCATATATTGAAAGATGGGCTAAGTTACTTGTAAATTACTCTATTGAACTTAAAGAAGGTGAGCTATTCATGATCACAGGTCCATATATTGCCCTACCTTTGATAAAGGCTGTATATAGAGAGGCTTTAAGAAAAGGTGCTCATCCTTATGTAAAAACAGGGATAGAAGAGATTTCTTATCTCTTTTTCAAAGAGGCAAAAGAAACACAACTTGAGTTTGTATCTCCTCTGGATAAATTTGAGATAGAAACTATAAATGCAATGCTTCACATATGGGGTACTGAAAATACAAAGATGCTTTCCGGGGTTGCCTCTGAAAAAATGGCAAGAGTGACAAAAGCCCGAAGAGAAATAACTGAAAAATATTTTGAAAGAACTGCTAAAGGAGAATTGAAATGGTGTGGAACACTTTATCCCACAAATGCTTTTGCGCAGGATGCAGAGATGTCCTTAGAAGAAGCAGAAGAGTTTGTTTTTAAGGCATGTTTTCTACATAAGGAAAATCCAGAAGAGGAATGGAAAAAAATTCATGTAGAACAAGAGAGACTTATAGAAAAGATAAAAAACTTCAAAGAATTAAGAATAATTGCTAAGGATACCGATTTAAAAGTAAAAATAGAAAACAGAAAATGGATAAACAGCGATGGAAAACATAACATGCCATCAGGTGAGATATTTACCTCTCCCGTAGAGAACGCAACAGAGGGGAAAGTAAGATTTAGTTTTCCTGCTTTATACAGGGGAAGAGAGGTTGAGGATGTGTATCTTGAATTTAAAGAGGGTAAAGTAGTTAAAATAGATGCAGGGAAAGGCAAAGAATTTCTTGAAGCAATGCTTTCAACAGATGAAGGTGCTAAAAGGCTTGGAGAGGTGGCATTTGGTACAAACTACGAAATTAAAAGATACATAAAGCATACTCTTTTTATAGAAAAAATAGGTGGTACAATGCATTTAGCATTAGGAAATGCATTTGAAGAGGCAGGAGGAAAAAACAAATCTTCTATTCATTGGGATATGGTAATAGATTTAAGGAAAGATGGAGAGGTTTATGGTGATGGGAAATTGATTTTCAAAAACGGAAAGTTTGTTATATGAGAAATTTCAAAAAGATATTGGATTGGTATCTTGAAAAAAGGAATTTATAAATAAAGGTAAGGGTTTGGGGTCCTTTATCTCGGGCGCCAAAAACAAAGAGGGAGAGATATAAAGTGCGAGGGATTTTATGGAGAAGTTTAATAAAATACTTTTTGAACGGATGGGTAAAGAATAACCCCTCGTGGCCAAAATGTTATGGAATTCTACATATAATTGACAACCTTTGTATTTCAAATATAATTCTCATTATGAACAGAAGGGAATTTTTAAAAGTAGTAGGAATAGGAGGTTTATTCACCTTACTCAGTGGGAAAATATCAAAACTGTTTGCTGGTGTGTGGGAACATAAAGAAGGGAAAAACTACTGGAGTAAAGGATACTTCATTCAGAATAACGTAAAAGTGGAGAAAGAAAAAATAAAGGCAAAAATAAATGGAAAATGGAAAATCTTTTCACCTAAGGAGCTACCAGAAGAATTTTTAAAATGGAACTTTGAAAAAAGAATAAAAGATATAGAGGGAATCAAAAAAGGTAAATTTCCATCACTTGCAGGACCTCATAATGCAGCAGTAGCTACATATGGAGCAGGAAGAAATGATACACAGTTTACCTTAAACAATGCAATAAAGGGGACTGGATTTGTTCCAAAGGAAAACAGAATAGAAGAAATTATAAATAAGATGCAAAATACGATAAACTCTCCAATGCCTGAGAAATTAGCATTCCTAAAAGAACTTTATAAAAAGGGAAGAGAAATATTTGATCTAAAAAAACAGGTTTCTTTGGAACTTTACACCACAAAAAATTTTGAAACCCATACATTTTTAAATATCATGGAAAATCCGGTTGCTACAATTGTATATTTGGATATTCCTTCTTATGAACTTAGAACAATTGTAAGAATAATACACCCAGAAGATCATTCAGCATCATGGTATGAAAAGAAAATTCTTAAATACACAAATTTGGTACATAGTTATTTTCATGGGAAATTTCCAAGATTGTTTCCTGTGCTTATATTTCATGTAATAGAAGTATTTGATAACTCTCCAGGAGATAAGAGAGGAATAAGAATAGTTCCTCCTCATTGATTTTATTTTTCGTCTTTTTGTGAATATGAATAATAGTAGTATGAATAATAGGAATAGCATCCATATTTACCGAATGCTACATCATTGGCTATATAGTAGAGTTTTGTTTTATTCTTGGCTATATCTTTTAATAATTGAGAAGCATGATATAAAGAGTCTCTATCGGTTTTACCAATTCTCACAACAATAAGGCCTGCGTTAACTTTTGGAATGAGAATAAGGGTATCTGCCATTCCAAGAATCGGTGCTGAATCAATTATAACCATGTCAAAGGTACTGGTCAAACTTTTTAAAAGCACTGTAAAACTCTCAGAATCCAAAAAATCTGAAGGAGTTGGAGGTATAGTGCCTGAAGGAAGAAAGTATAAATGGTTGTTTACCTTATATATTGCCTCTTTTAATTTAATGTTTCCAACTATTATATCGGTAAGCCCAGGAATTTTTGATATTCGTAGATATTTATGTAAATGAGGTTTTCTCAGATCTGCATCCACTACCACAGCCTTTTGTTTCCCTTCTGAAAAGACTATTCCAAGATTTATTGCTATTGTAGTTTTACCTTCATTCCCTCGTGGGCTTGTGACTAATATTGTTTTCAAAGGTTCATCAGGAGATAAAAACTTTATATTGGTTCTTATTAATCTAAATGCCTCTGCTCCAGGTGTTTTGGGCTTGGCAATGTATATTTCAGGATCTTTAAATTGAGTTGAATTTCTTAAAAATGGCCAGAACTTTTTTTCACATAGGTTTGGGACCACCCCAAGTACAGGAATTTTTATCTTTTCTGAAAATCTTGAAATATCTTTAACCCTTTTGTCTATGTATTCTACAAAAAACATGTGCCCACCGAAAACATCAGGCCAAGTAGTATTCCAAGTATTATACTCCTTTTTGCCTTAGGAGAAATCTGGTATGCATTATCCGCAAGACTTATAATCCTAACAAGGGAAACCTTCCTGCTTCCTCTATCCTCGCCTCCTCGTGTTTTTGTGAGAGCAAAGTATATATCTTCCTATCTACATCAACGTCTCTTTCAAGTTTAGCAAGAACCCTTTCCACCTCTGGAAGTTTACTTAACTCTCTCTCGTATTTCTTTTCTATCGCTTTAAGTGCCTCAACTCTTTTTTTCAAACCTTCTATTTCTATGGTAAGGAGAAATGAACTCTCAAATAGATTTTGCAATCTATGCATAGGATCTATCATTCCTTCTCTGCTTCATTTTTTATCTTCGCTTTTATTTCTTCAATCTCTCTTGAAAGAGCTTGTATTTTTTTCATCAGAGTCTTCGTATCCTTGAAGGATAAGATTTGTTCGTTCAAGTTCAAGTCTACTTAAACTGGATTTAAGATTGGCAAGCAAAGGTGATGAAATATTCTCAAGCTTATCTGAAAATTTACTTCTCTCCTTTTCTATAATTTCTTTTATGTAAGAAAGTCTGTTCTTTTTTCTTCATATTCGCTCTCTGTTGTATGTATCATATATGCAAGTTGACTCTGCTTTTGCACCAATTCTGACGCCTCATTTGAAAGTGTTATTATTTTATTCTCCTTTTTAAATTTTTTTAACTCTTTTTCCTCCTCATCCAACCTTTTTCTTACAATATTTAATTGGTTCTCAACAAAGTTCTTTATCGCAGAAATATCCATTCTTCTTTGAGAAAGATTATACTCTCTATATCCCTTTGCTACTTCATTGGCAAGCAATACTGCGGTTTTTCTATCCTTAGAGGTCGCATTTATCAAAATCAAATCTGTCTCCTTCATTGCAGATGCAGAGATTGAACTTCTTATAAGAAGAAAAACATTTGTAGAGTCTCCCCTTATATCTTTATCATTCATTACAACCTCGACAATGTGATTGCAAGATTTAAAAGTATCGCCAATGATGAAATTACCGAAAGGTATTCTCTAAGAAGATAAAACATTTTGAGCCGAACCACCACCACATCTTCTGAAGTAAGAAAAATTATTCTTCCTTCTTTCATTATTATCAATATTTATCCTCTACTTCTTACCATCCTTTGCTCTTATCAATACCACCTTCCTAAGATCTGCTCTCTCAGTTGGTCCTCCTGCAACAGATATTATAACTCAAGAATATCAGGGGTTCCAAAAAGTCTGTACATACCTGGTTTTTCAACTTCACCCCATATGTATGCTTTTATTCCTCCCTCATCTTGAGGTTCAAATGCTACAAAAATGAAAATTATTCCTATAAACATCTCTATCTCACTTGGGATACTAAAACTTTTATGAAAACTGCAGCCCATCCAAGCATAAAGAGAATGGGGACCAGATATCCCCAGAAACCAAAAATCTTCTTTTTCAATCTACTTTCAAATCTAAAGTGAAGAACAAGCCCAATTATGGGAATTATGATACCTGTAAAGGAAACTCCTGTTTTTAAAATAAAATGGAGTATATAAGAAGAGGAAATCACTGTATAAGTGAGTAAAAGAAGAAGCATAAAAAGAAAGAAGCCAAAAAAGTTCAAAGTAGTTAATACCTCATCTCTTGTCATCTTTACCTCCTTAATTATTTATTTTTTATAAATAACAAAGATTACCCCTCCTTTTACCTATCTTTACCGCTATATTAAAGAAAAAATATGAAAAAGGAAGCAAAAAAATTGCAAATAAAGACAAAAATAAAAAAGAATACATCCCTTCCTTTATCGAATTTTTTAAAAGAATCTCTCTTGCTCCATTCAAAGCATGAGTTAAAGGTAACAAAAAGGAGATACTTCTTAAACTTGAAGGAATTACATCCAAAGGATAATACACCCCAGAAAAAAGCATAAAAAAATAGATAATAAAAAACCTCAAAATCCCTTCATGTCTGAATAGAAGAACAATCCTTGCAAGAATCATTCCAATGGATGCAAAAGTTATAATAGACACAAGAATACCCGGAACGATAAATACAAAATTTTTAAAATATATCTGAGCTTTTAAAACAACTACTCCAATAAGTAACATAACAGCTATTCTTATAAAAGTGAACAAATAATTATAAACAGAGGAACTAAAGAGTAAAAGATAGAGATTTGTAGAACTACTTATAAAGTATTCAAAAAGACCTTTTTCTAAATATTTTGATACTGTAATTGAGAAATGAGATACCGATGTTTGAAAAATACTTTGTAGTAATATCCCTATAAGAACAAAAGAAAAATAATGAGGAACCTTTCTTCCTACAATTCTGGATAAAAGAAAAAAAGCATAAGACCGAGTATTACGTTGATAAGGTCCATGATAAAACCAAAACGATAAAAAGAACGTTCCTTAAAATCCTTAAAAAGAAATGCATAAAAAGTTTTAAAAGCTTTCATTCCTTAATTCTCCCTTTGATATCCTTCCTACTCTATCACACCCTTTAAGGATTTCTTTTCTCTGAGATACAATAATCACTGTTCTGTTTTTCTTTTTAAATCTTTTTAAAATACATATGAGATTTTCAATTTCTTCTTTATCCATACTTTTTGCAGGTTCATCGAGAAGAATTATCAGAGGATCTTTTAAAAAGGCTCTTGTAATTATCAATCTTTGTTTGTAACCCTGAAAAAGAAGAATAACCTATTATTTTCTTCAACGCCTTTATATTTTTGTCCCAAGGGGTGGGTTTATAACTATTTCTCCTTTGTCTGGCAATAGAACCATTGAGATAATCTTTAAAAGAGTGGTCTTCCCAGAAGCATTTTCTCCAGTTATTCCGTATATCTCTCCTTTATTAACATGCATGTTTATGCCTCTAAGAACCATTTTTTTATTCCTGCAAATGAATGGAAAGTATTTATAGATTTTATCATTGATATCAGGATAGGATTTGTAAACCTCTATTGAAGATTCTACCATTTTATAAAAGATTGTATATAGCAGAGGTGTAGAATTCCATAACATTTTGGCCGCGAGGGGTTATTCTTTACCCATCCGTTCAAAAAGTATTTTATTAAACTTCTCCATAAAATCCCTCGCACTTTATATCTCTCCCTCTTTGTTTTTGGCGCCCGAGATAAAGGACCCCAAACCCTTACCTTTATTTATAAATTCCTTTTTTCAAGATACCAATCCAATATCTTTTTGAAATTTTTCAGTCAAGTTTAGAAAGAGTTTATCTTGACAAATTTTATTTATAATCTTATCATCAAATAAATAAACGAGAAATTTTGCAAAAAGGAGGTTAAGAATGGCAGAAAAAAAATACGATGTTATAATTGTCGGAGGCGGACCAGCTGGTTTTACCACTGCTCTTTCTGCGCGCAATACTTATCCTGATAAGACGATCGCTCTAATAAGGAAAGAACCTATAGCTCTTATCCCTTGTGGAATACCTTATGTAGTTCATACGCTTGACACTGTTGAAGATGATATACTTCCGGATGCACCTTTGAAAAATAATAAAATAGATATAATTATAGATGAAGTGGAAGATAAAGATGGGAAGGAGATAATACTTAAAAGTGGAGATAAATTAGAATACGATAAATTGGTTCTTGCTTTGGGGTCTGTACCTTTTATGCCACTTATTAAAGGGAATGATAAGGAAGGGGTGTTTTTGGTAAAAAAAGACATAGAGTATTTAAAGAGGTTGAAAGATGCCATAAAGAATGCAACCCATGTACTAATTATTGGAGGTGGTTTTATTGGTGTAGAGTTGGCAGATGAGATTCTTAAAGCAGGGAAAAAAGTTACTATTATAGAAAAACTGCCTCATCTGCTTTCACTTTCTATGGATGAAGAGTTTGGAGAAATTGTAGAGGAAGAGATAAAAAAAATGGGAGCAGTAGTTAAAACCAATACTATAGTCACAGAAATCACAGGTAATGGAAAAGTAGAGGGCGTGGTACTTGAAAATGGAGAGAAAATAGAATGTGATTTGGTAATTATATCTGCAGGGTATAGACCAAATATTTCCATTGCCCAAAAGTTTGGAGTAAATGTACGTGAGCGATTCGGAATTATCATTGATGAGTATATGAGAACCTCTGAAAAGGATATATTTGCTGTAGGAGATTGTACTGCAAAGAGAAACTGTTTTACAGGTGAATATTCAAAAATTATGTTAGCTTCCACTGCTATGGCTCAGGGAAGATTGGCGGGTTCCAATCTTTTTGAAATAAAGGTAGTCAAAACTTTTCCTGGTATTTTAGGAACATTTTCTACCAAGATAGGCAATGTTGCAGTAGGAGTTACAGGGCTTACAGAGAAAGATGCAAAAGGTATGGGAATAGATTATGTAATAGGAACCACCGAAACAGTGGATAGACATCCAGGTAAACTTCCCGGGGCCAGCAAGATCAAAATGAAGTTACTCTTTGCTAGATATTCTCATGTATTGTTAGGGGCTCAGATAGCGGGAGGAAATTCCATAGGAGAGATTATAAATATGCTATCAGTAATTATACAGAACAGAATGACAGATATGGAGATAGATACTTTGCAAATAGGGACCCATCCTTTATTAACCTCTTCACCGATTGCCTATCCAGTTATTAATGCTACAGTAAGTGCTATTTTGAAATGGTACCAAAAGAAGGACACATAATGTTGTGAAAAAAATACATTCTTTATCACACTGAAGACAAAAAGAAAGCGAAAATCTCGCAAAATTATGTAAAGAAAGTTGACAATTGTTACAAATAAACGTATCCTTATTCAAAAAGGAGGAGTATAGTGAAAGTATTAAAATTACCCAAAGATAAACTGTACGATTACTTAGAGATTCTCAAACAATGGGGAGAACTCTGGGGTCCTGTTAGAAAAGGTGAGAAGTATGTTTATGCAAAGTTAGATGATGTAAGAAAAATTGCATTGGAAGCGTTGAGAACTATTATTCCACCTAAGAAGTTTTTTATCCCCCCCAGACACCCAATTTTTAAAATAAAAGATCATGAATATCAAGAGATAATAGAGGATAAAAAACGGATTCTATTCGGCCTTCATCCTTGTGATATTCATGGACTTTTGATTCTTGATCAGGTGTACCTTCAAAGGTTTCCTGATCCTTTTTACAAAAAACGTAGAGAAAACACAGCAATTATAGGACTTTCCTGTATTCCTGATGATAAATGTCTTGCAAAATCTACAAATACGCACTTTGTTGAACAAGGTTTTGATCTTGCCTTTACGGATCTTGATGATTATTATATAGTTTGGGTAGGTTCTTCTTTGGGAGATGATTTAGTAAGACTTGCATTAGATATATTTGATGAGCAAATAACCTCAGATGATCTCAATAGATACATAGAATGGAGAAAAAAACGTGATGCCTCTTACAAACTGTGCTTTGATCTTACAGGAATGCCTGATATAATAGAGCTTTCTTGGGATAGTAAGATATGGGGAGAATTTGGAGAAAAATGTCTTTCCTGCGGTGCATGTAGTATGGCATGTCCAACGTGTAACTGTTACAATGTGAGAGATGTAATAAGTGTTTCAGGAGAAGAGATAATACGGGAAAGATACTGGGATTCCTGTGTGTTCAAAGAATATGCAATGGTAGCAGGGGGACATAATTTTAGAGAGGCAAGATCAGAGAGAATAAAATTGTGGTATACACATAAACTTCAAGCATTTGCAGATATATATGGTAAACCTGCATGTGTTGGATGTGGAAGGTGCATTGATACTTGTCCTGTAGAAATAAATGTGGCAAATGTAATAAAAGCTCTTAAAGGAGAGGAGGTGCTAGTATGAACTATAGAGTTAAAGAAGAGATAAATACTTTGAAGCCTGAACCGATGAGAGTAGTGAGAAGGTATCTTCTTACCGAGGATGTAAAGTTCTTTCAGGTAAGACCTGTAGATATAGAAAGAGCTATGACCCTTTCTTATAAACCAGGACAGTTTATGATGATTTCGCTTGCAGGAGTAGGAGAGGCGCCTTTTTCTATTTCATCCACCCCTTCACGTCCAGGGCTTTTGGAATTTTGCATAAGAAAGGTAGGGAAACTTACAGAAAAATTATTTGAATTGAAGGAGAATTCCATTATAGGAGTGAGAGGTCCTTATGGTAATGGTTTCCCTGTTGAAAAAATAGAAGGTCATGATGTGTTAATTGTTGTGGGTGGTCTTGGTGCAGCTCCCTTGAGGTCTCTTCTTTTGTACTGTCTTGATAATAGAGATAGATTTGGGAAGGTTTATTTTTTGTATGGTGCTAAAAGACCCTCTGAGATGCTTTTTTTACAAGAATATATGGAGTTAATGCAGAGAGATGACCTTGAGTGTCTTTTGACCGTTGATAATGATGATACAGGTAACTGGTGCTGCCATGTTGGAGTGGTTACTGAGCTGTTCAAGTATGTAGAAGGAATAAATCCTGAAAACACCTATGCTGCGGTGTGTGGACCTCCAGTAATGTACAAGTATGTAATAGATGAGTTTTTAAAACTTGGAATTCCAAAGCATCAGATCCTTATGACCTTAGAAAGAAGGATGCACTGTGGTATAGGGAAATGTGGACATTGTGCTATAGGTCCTATCTATACATGTCTTGATGGCCCAGTGTTTACTTATTGGGATGTGTTACATATGAGAGAAAAGTTGATATAAGGAGGAGAAGGTGGAGAAAAAGAAAGTTAAAGTGGGGATATATGAATTTACAGGATGTGCAGGAGATGCTTTAACAATAATTCATTCTGAAGACAAATTGGTGGATTTTTTCAATTCAGCTGAAATTGTTACATTTCTTATGGCAAAAAGTGATAATAACTTTGATGCAAAAGTTGATATTGCTTTGGTAGAAGGGTCTATTTCTACAGAAAAACAGATTGAGGAGCTTAAAAAGATAAGGGAAAATGCAAAATTACTTGTTGCAATAGGTTCCTGTGCGTGTTATGGTGGGCCCCAAGCAGCGAGGTATGGAACGGGGGATTTTGAAGAAAGGTTAAAAATGGTATATGGAGATGCGTCCTTTTCATCAGAAATTGGAAAACCTGTGGAGTCGAAGCCCCTGGATGACTATGTGAAAGTAGATTTCAAAGTCCCTGGATGTCCAATAAATGCAGAGCAATTTTTCTATGTATATACTAAGCTCATCCATGGAATAAAGCCTGAAATATTTAAGTTCCCAGTGTGTACAGAATGCAAGTGGAGAGAAAATGAGTGTCTTTTACTTAAAGATAAGCTATGTCTTGGCCCTATCACTGCAGCAGGATGCGGTGCTCGGTGTCCTTCTAATAATTTACCATGTGTTGGGTGTTGGGGGCCCATAGAAGAGGCAAACATTTCTTCAGAGTTTAAACTTTTAAAAGAAAAGGGATTCTCTCCAGAAGAGATTGAAAGAAAGCTACGTATGTTTGGAGGAAAGGCGATGGTTGAAAGATTCAGAAAGATATGGGAGGAGAAATGAATAAAAAAATAGTTGTTGAGTCTTTAGCACGGGTTGAAGGACATGGTGGCATAGATGTTGAAATTGAAAACAGGAAAGTTAAGGATGTAAAGGTAAATATATATGAAGGTCCACGGCTTATTGAGAGTATTGTAGTGGGGAGAACTCCTGAAGAAGATTTAAACATTACTCCCAGAATATGTGCAATATGTACATTTTCCCATAGATATGCAGCTATTAGAGGGCTTGAGAAGTCCTTAGGTATAGAAGTTTCTAAGAAGACTCAGTTATTGAGAGATTTGATGCATTGTGGAGAAATGATAGAAAGTCATTCTCTCCATGTATTCATCCTTGCATTGCCGGATTTTCTGGGGTATCCTTCTGCAGTAGCTATGCTTTCAGAATATCCAGAAGAAGTGAAAAATGCTTTGGAGCTGAAAAAATTTGGGAACATGATAATGGAGACTATCTCTGGTAGAATGATTCATGGAGAGAATCCAGTTATTGGAGGATTTGGAAGGTTTCCTGAGAAGGATGAGTTACTTGCGATAAAGAAAAAAGCACAGGAGTTACTCCCAGTGGCTGAGAGAGGGGTGGATTTGATAAGGAATCTTGAATATCCTACGTTTATGGAAGATGGAATGGTATTTATGGCATTAAAACCTCCTACAGATGAGTATGGATTTTGGGGAGATAGAGTCATGATATCAACGGGTGAAGATAGAGATGTTGAAGAATATAGAAAACTTACGAATGAAAGAGTTGTTCCACACTCCTATGCCAAGAGGTCAAGGTATAAGAAAAGACCATTTGTTGTGGGAGCAATTGCAAGGATGAATTTACTTGGAGAAAGACTTAAGGGAATTGCAGGTGAGTGTTTCAAAAAATCCTATACCTTAAGTTGGATAAGAAATCCTTTATACAATAACTTAGCTCAAGCAATTGAGATTGTGTACTGTCTTGAAAAGATACCCTATATTATAGATGAAATTCTAAAAATTCAAGATACCCCGGGTATTGTACCTCCAGCAAGGGATACAGGAAAAGGTACTGGAGCAGTTGAAGCACCGAGGGGAACTCTTTATCATTACTATGAAATAGAAAACGGTATAATAAAGTTTGCTGAAATTATTACTCCTACTGCTCAGAACTTAGATAATATGGAAAGGCATGTAAAGGTAGGTGCAGAAACTTTGTTAAATGAAGAGTTCTCTGAAGAGGAGATTCGCTCAAAACTTGAGATGATCGTAAGGGCTTATGACCCTTGCATAAGTTGTTCTGCGCATCTTGTTAGAATTAAAAAAGTAAATTCTTGAAGAAATTGATAGTTCAGAAATATGGGGGGACATGTGTAGAAAATATTCAGAAAATTAAAAAAATTGCAGAAAAGATAATAAAATCTGCAGAGAATTACAAAGTAGTAGTGGTGGTGTCTGCAATGGGAAATACTACAGATGATTTATTGTGCCTTGCAAAAGAGATAACCCGATCCCCTCCTTTAAGAGAACTTGACATGCTTTTAACCGCAGGAGAGAGAATTTCCATGGCTTTACTTTCTATGGCAATAAATGCGAAAGGTAAAAAAGCAGTTTCGTTTACTGGATCTCAAGTCGGCATTGTCACAGACAGTAAGCATACTGGAGCAAGAATTCTTGAAATAAGAGGTGAAAGACTTAAAGAAGCTTTAAGAAAGGGTTACATACCTATTATTGCAGGATTTCAAGGAGTCAGTACCAAAAAGGAAATAACTACCTTGGGAAGAGGAGGATCTGACACTACTGCAGTTGCTCTTGCAGCATATTTAAAGGCTGAGAAATGCGAAATATATACCGATGTTGATGGAGTATACACAGAGGATCCAGAAATTTTTAAAAATGTAAAGCTTATTTCTGAAATTACCTATGAGGAACTTACAGAACTATCCGATTATGGAGCAGAGGTGATGCACCCGAGAAGTGTGATGCTTGCATCTCATTTTAACGTTCCTCTGCATATAAAAAATGCATTTTGTGAAAAAGGAGGAACTGTGGTAAAGAAAAAAATAATGGAGGTTCCGGGTGTTAAGGCGATAGCTCATAAAAAGGGCCTTGTTAGATTTATGCTTGAAGAGGTTCCCAGAAATCCTAAGTTTGTTAAACAGGCGATTTCTAAACTTGCGGATAATAAGGTTAACATAGTTTTTTATAATCATGGTCATCCATATGCAGAGACTTTTGATCTGCATTTTATTGTAGAAAAAAAGGATGAAAAGAAGGCAGAGCAGATTTTAGAGAGCTTCAAAAAAGAGACAAAAGCAAAAAGGCTTGAAAAAGAAAGAAATGTATGGGGAATATTTCTTGTAGGTTCAGGAATCGGCAAGGACCTTGAAGTGTTTAAAAAAGCGATGGAAATAATGCACAAGACAAAGGCTCATGTGGAAGGATTTTTTAGCACTGATTTGAAGATAGGTTTCTTTGTATCCGCAAAGAATGCGGAAGTAGTGATAAAGAGGCTTCTAAAGGAATTTGGATTGTTGAATTAATTTAATTGTTTGACATATTCTTTTGTTGTATTATAATGTAGTGATGGAAAAGCTTTCAGCGATTCTTGTAAAAGAGATGTTCAACTCCGCAGTAAAGCAATTAGAAAGATTTAGAAAGATTTTAAACCAACTAAATGTATATCCTGTTCCCGATGGTGATACAGGTAACAATATGCTTTCCACTCTTAAAGAACCGGTAGGAAGAGTTTTTCATCTTACGAGAATAAGAGAAATTTTAAAAAACATTGCAAAAGAAGCATTGTTTTGTGCAAGAGGAAATTCTGGTATAATACTAGCACAGTTTTTGTGGGGGTTTGCCAAGGCATGTCCTTCAGATGATTATGTAACTCCAGTAATGCTTGAGAAGATGTTTAAAAAGGGAACTGAATTAGCATATACTTCTCTTACTTCTCCTCAGGAAGGTACAATACTTACCGTAATGCGGGAGGTAAGTGAATATCTTACTCAAATTTCTCAAAGAGAGAGAAACATGTTGAAGATATTTAAAAATCTTTATCATCAAGCACAAAAGGCTGTTAAAAAAACTAAGGAGATGCTTCCAGTGCTTAAGGAAGCAGGAGTTGTTGACGCAGGAGGACAAGGGTTTGCATACATTCTTAGAGGATTCTATATAGCGTTGAGAAAAAGGCATGCAATAAAAATATATCCTTTATTTTTGGAAAGGATATGGGAAAAATCCCAAAAGCGTGTTGTTTCAAGTGTTCAAAAGGTGTGGAACGTAATAAAAGCACCATTCTCAAAAATAAGAAAAAAAGCTGAAAGTATGTTCTTAAAAAGATTTCCTTCTTATAGGTATTGTGTAGAAATGATTATAAAAGGAAGGGTAGATGAAAAAAAAGTTACTCAGGAATTGAGAGATTTAGGGGATTCTTTTATTGTTGTTAAAAGGGATAATATTCTTCATATACACATTCATACCAACCATCCCTTTAAGATTGAGGAAAGGACCAGAAAGTATGGTGATGTATTAAAGAAAAAGATAGACGATATCCATATTCAGCATAAAGAGTTTATTGGAATAGTTAATGACCTGGAGGATACAACAGGGATAGTCGCAGTAGTAGAGGGAGATGGATTTGAAAAGATATTCACTTCCTTAGGAGTAGACGGTGTAGTTAAAGGGAAGGGAGCTAAAAATCCCTCGGTAGAGGAAATACTCGCTCAGTTGGAAAAAATAAAAAAAAGAAGAGTTTTTGTGCTTCCTAATAATCCTAACGTAATACTTACTGCAGAAAATGCAGCCACACTGTCTCCTAAGGAGGTAAAGGTGATACCTACGAAGACAATTCCTGAGGGAATTTCTGCTGTTCTTTCATTCTCTCCTGAGGACTCCTTTGAGGAGAATGAGAAAAAGATGAGGTGGGCTATTAAAATGGTGAATACAGGAGAAGTAGCCATATCTACAAGAGATACTAAAGGAGAAGTAGAGGTGAAAAGGGGTGATATAATAGGAATGGTGAATAAAAAGATTAAGGTAAAAGATATAACCCCAGAAGAGGTTCTTTTAAAGTTACTCGAAAAAATGGTATCTTCTGAAAGCAGGTTAATATCTGTGTTTTATGGAAATAATGTAGGTAAAGAAAAGGCAGAGGAAGTTAAGAAAAAAATAAAAGAGAAATTTCTTCAATGTGAGGTAGAACTTTACTACGGAGGAACGCCTCACTATTTTTATATTTTATCGGTGGAATAGGAGGTAACAATGAACAAAAGATTATGTATCCTTACTGATACAGTAGCAGATGTTCCTTCGGAAATAAATGAAAAATATGATTTTAAAATGATTCCTTATTATATTTTTAAGGAAGGTAAGTCAATTAGGGATGATGGATTATTTAATAGAGTAGAGTTTTATGAATACTTAAAAACAGCTAAAGAGATACCAACTACTTCACATCCACCTTTGCAGATATTTATGGAAACTTTTGAAGAACTTAGTAAAAAATACGATGAAATTTTATATCTATGTATTTCCTCTCAAGTGACTAAATCTTTTGAGCTGGCAAATCAGGCAAAAAAAGAGTTTCCTAAAAAGAAGATCTTTGTTTTTGATACAAAGGCAATTACTGCAATGCAGGGACTTTTTGTAATTGAAGCATTAAGATTAAAGGAAAAGGGAAGAAAAATTGAGGATATAATAAAACATCTTGAGGAGTTTAGAAAGAGGGTGAATATAGGAATTACACTGGATACGCTTAAATACCTTGCTAAAGGAGGAAGAATAGGAAAAGTTCAGGCTTTGGTGGGGGGGATCTTATCAATAAAACCTATAATTACTATGAAGGATGGTATATTGCATCCCTTAGGAAAAGTGAGGACGCATAGAGAGGCTCTTGAGTTTTTTATAAATATGATAAAAGAGCACAAAAAAATAATTTCTGCAGAAAAAGGTATATTTATTGTTTTGGATGTTTTAAATGAAGAGTGGAAGGAAAATGCAATGAAAAGACTTAAAAATGAGTTTTATGGGGAGTTTTATTCACATAGTGTGACTCCTGTGCTTGCTGTTCATGGAGGACCTGGAGCATGGGGAATAGCATGGGCCCTTTATTAATAATTTTTGGATATCTAATAGGAGCATTTCCTACTGGATATTTAATGGGTATATTATGGGGTAGGGATTTAAGGAAGGAAGGTTATAGAAAAATAAGTGCATCAAACGTCCATAAGGTATTAAACATATGGGTTGCGATCCCTGTTGCAATTATTGATCTTTTGAAAGGATTTATTCCTGTATACATAGGGAAGGTTTTAGGGGTTGAACTTATTTATCTTGAAATCGCAGGTGTGGCATCAATTGTAGGGCATAACTATCCTGTGTATCTTAGATTTAAAGGAGGGGGAAGAGGCATTGCTACTGCTTCAGGAATGCTTCTGTGTCTTCTTCCGAAAGAATTTCTAATAGGGGCAGTATTGTTTTTATCGTTGACATTGATAATGGGAAGTTCTCCTATTCCAACTATTATTACCTTTATTTTTCTTCCGATTCTTGCAGTCATTTTTAAGGAACCGTTATCCATCATTTTGACTCTTGTGTTTATATTCATTTTTATTATGATTACAAGAGTCATAGCAGGTTATAAAGAGATAAAAGAAGCCAGTGAAAAAAAGAAAGTATTTTTAAGAAGATTGCTCTACGATCGTTGAGTAAATTTTTACAAAGTTTATTGACTTTTGTTTTTTTTAACCTATAATCAACAAATGAGAAAGCCTATTACTGCAGGAAATTGGAAGATGAATAAGACGGATAAGGAAACTAGAGATTTTTTTGAAAGGTTTATAGAGTTTTTTAAACCCGAAATGGCTGAGAAGGTAGATGTAATTGTGTTTCCACCGTTTACCTCCCTTGATGTTGCAAGACAATATAGAAAATATGGGATAAAACTGGGAGGGCAGAATCTTCATTGGGAAGATAAAGGAGCCTTTACTGGTGAAATATCTGCTGAGTTTTTGGTTGATAAAGGATGTGAATATGTTTTGGTAGGTCATTCGGAGAGAAGGAAGTACTTTTGTGAAACAGATGAAATGGTAAATAGAAAAATAAAAAAATCTTTAGAAAAAGGGCTTATTCCTATAATGTGCGTTGGAGAAACTGCAGAAGAGAGAGAAACTCGTAAAACCTTTGAAGTGATAAAAACACAGATAAAAGAAGGGTTAAGAGAAATAGAAACTGCAAAAGATATTGTGATCGCCTATGAGCCGGTATGGGCAATAGGAACCGGTAAAAGAGCTACGATAGAACAGGTTTCAGAGATTCATTCTTTTATAAGGGAATTAATATCAGACCTTTTTTCAAAGGAGAAGGCAGCAAAGATGCGCATCATCTATGGAGGGAGTGTGAAACCTACCAATATATCAGAACTTATGGAAAATCCTGAAATTGATGGTACCCTTATAGGGGGTGCGAGTCTTGATCCAGAAGCATTCTATCAAATGGTTGAAGTTACTGCAATGAAAGGAGGTAAAAAATGATTTATGCACTTGTTGTAATTTATGTGATTGTATGTATTCTTCTTGTGGGGATAATTTTAATACAGCAAAGAACAAGAGGAGGACTTTCTTCAGTGCTTGGAGGAGGAGGTATGGCAGAAAGTATATTTGGATCTTCAGGTATTGCGCCTGTGATTACCAAGACCACCGCGGTTTTGGGGGCTGTATACATAGTAATAGCATTTTTACTTATCATCACCACAGGTGGAACCAAAACCTATGTACCTTTTGAGAAGAAACAGAAAGAATTGCAGAAGCAGTTACAGGCTCCTATCCCTCAAATTCCACAATCTCCAGAAAAACCGGAGGGTAAATGATGTACGCAGTAGTAGAGATTCAAGGATTTGATACAAAGGTAAAAACAGGTCAAAGGATTACTGTTCCTCGGGTCCCTTATGATGAAGGAGAGGAGATCATATTGGAAAAGGTGAAGCTTTTGAGAAAGAATGATAAACTGCTTTTGGGGTCTCCTTATCTTGAAAATGTAAAGGTAAGAGCAAAGGTTATGAGGCATTTAAAAGGGAAAAAGATTATTGTATTCAAGTTCAAGAGAAGAAAGAGATACAGGGTAAAAAGAGGTTACAGAAGTCATCTTTCAGAACTTTTGATAACCGATATAGAAACCAATGCTTGACATGTTGGTTCTCCGGGTTAAAATTTAACATGGAATGGAGGCGAGAGAGTGTATGAACAATTTACACAAAGAGTAAGAAGAATTTTTAATAATGCAAGAAGGGCTGCTATAGAGAGTAGAAATGATCATGTAGGGCCTGAACATATTTTACTTGCTTTAACTGAGGAAAGGGATAGTGCGGCAGTGAATATCCTTGTGAATCTTGGAATAGATATTCAAGATCTACGAAGAACGGTTAAGAATTCTATACAGGTAGGTAATGTGACCCTTCCTTTTAATGAAATTCCTTTTGATGAAGATTCAAGAGCAGTGATTAACTTTGCAATTGAGGAAGCAAGGGCAATGAATCATAACTATGTGGGTACAGAGCATTTACTTCTTGGCCTTTTAAGGGCAGAAGGTACGCTTGCCCAGCAACTTCTCTTTGAATATGGTCTTGATGTGGATATAGTGAGAGATGAGATATGGAGAATGTGGGGGTCTCCAGGAACAAAAACAGGGTTTAGTAAGCATAAGAAGTCAAAGACTCCTTTGCTTGATCATTTTTCAAGAGATTTGACCAAACTTGCCAGAGAAGGTAAACTTGATCCAGTGATAGGGAGGGAGAGGGAAATAGAAAGGGTGATTCAAATCCTTTGTAGGAGGAAAAAGAATAATCCGGTATTAATAGGAGATGCAGGGGTAGGAAAGACTGCAATTGTGGAAGGGCTTGCTCAAAGGATTGTTAAGGGTGAGGTGCCGGTTGTTTTAAAAAATAAAAGAATTCTTGCATTGGATATGGCTTTGATAGTCGCAGGTACTAAGTATAGGGGACAGTTTGAGGAGCGGTTGAAAGGAATTTTGAAAGAGCTTACTCAAGATCCTGATGTTATTGTATTTATTGATGAATTGCATACAATAGTAGGAGCAGGGGCAGCAGAAGGTGCTATAGATGCTTCTAATATTTTAAAACCTGCTCTTGCAAGAGGAGAAATAAGGTGCATAGGAGCCACTACCCTTGATGAGTACAGAAAATACATAGAGAAACATTCTGCTCTTGAACGGAGATTCCAGCCTGTATTTGTTGAACCCCCAAGCATTAAAGAGACCATAGAAATATTAAAAGGGCTTAAAGAGCAGTACGAAAAACATCATAAAGTAGTATATACCGATGAAGCTATAGAGGCTGCTGCGCATCTTTCTGCAAGATATATTACTGAGAGAAATCTTCCAGATAAGGCGATAGATGTTATTGATGAAGCGGGAGCAAGAGTAAAGCTAAAAAATCCTGTATTGAGCCCTGAGATAGCAGAGATTGAAAAAAAGATAGAAACACTTATGCATAAAAAGGAAAAAGCAGTCGCAGGGCAGAAATTTGAAGAAGCTGCTAAGCTTAGGGATGAGATTGCAATACTGCAGGAAAGACTTGCAGAAAAACAGAAACAACTTGAGGAAAAGGGGGAATATCCTAAGGTTACAAGAGAAGATATAGCCCAGGTTGTTTCCGGATGGACAGGAATTCCTCTTTCACGGATAGAAGAAGAGGAAAGTAAAAAGTTGCTTAGAATGGAAGAAGAGTTGAAAAAGAGAATAGTAGGGCAGGATCATGCAATAAAAGTTGTAGCACGAGCCATAAGAAGGAGCAGGGCAGGTGTTAAAGATCCTAAAAGGCCTATAGGATCCTTTATATTCCTTGGACCTACTGGCGTTGGGAAAACAGAACTTGCAAGAACTTTGGCAAGATTTATGTTTGGAGATGAGGAAGCTTTAATAAGAATTGACATGAGTGAGTACATGGAGAAGTTCAATGTTTCCAGATTAATAGGAGCACCTCCAGGATATGTGGGATATGAAGAGGGAGGACAGTTAACGGAAAGAGTTAGACGAAGACCATATTCTGTGGTCCTCTTTGATGAAATAGAAAAGGCTCATCCAGATGTGTTTAATATTTTACTGCAAATTCTGGAAGACGGTCAAATTACAGATTCCTTAGGAAGAAAGGTTGATTTTAGGAATACTATAATTATAATGACTTCCAATATAGGAACTTCTTATATTAAGAAAGCAAAGGGACTTGGTTTTTCCTCTTCTGAGGAAGAAATTTCTTATGAAAAAATGAAAGAGATCTTAATGGAAGAGATAAAGAAAGTTTTTAGACCTGAGTTTTTAAACAGAATAGATGAGGTAGTGATTTTCAGAGCTCTTACTAAAAGAGATATGGAAAAGATAGTGGATATTATGCTTAAAGAGGTAGAGGAGAGGCTTAAGGAGAAAAAACTCAGTTTTATACTTGATAGATCCGCTAAGGAACTTTTGGTAGAGCAAGGATTTGATCCTGAGTATGGGGCAAGACCTTTGAAAAGAGCAATAAGAAGGTTGCTGGAGGATCCTCTTGCAGAAGAAATGCTTAGAAAGAACTGGAAAAAGGGGACAAAAATAAAGATAGTAAGAACCGGGGAGCATCTTTCCTTTGTTTCTGTATGATATTTTTTTTCCTTGTAGTATTTCAAAGATTCAGGATAGATGATGTAGATATTGTTTCACAGAACACAGATAAAAGCCTTATTCTTACAGTTGCAGGAGTATCTCCTGGAGATGAAATTACAGAAAGTAAAATAAAAAATATAATAAAAAGATTGTACAATATGGAGCTTTTCTCTCAAATTTTGGTGGATACTTTGAGAAGAGAAGGAAGGCTTGTTCTTTTGATAGAGGTAAAGGAGTATCCGAAGGTCAAAAAAATAACTATAGAAGGTAACAGGAAGGTAAAAGAAAAAGATATCCTAAAGAAGATAGAACTGAAGGTAGGGGATATACTTACCCATAAAAAACTGTTTGAAATAAAGCAAAACATAAAAAAACTTTATGCTGAGAAGGGATATATCCTTGCAAAGATAAATACAGAGGTAATAAAGGATAAAGAGGGAGCAGAGTTAAAGATTAGAATAGAAGAAGGTAAAAATGTTAAGATAAAAGAGATTTTGATAAAGGGAACAGAAAGAATACCTGCACCCAGGATTAAAAGAATAATGCAGAATAAACCTAAGGGTCCGTGGTATATTTCTTGGATTGCAAGAAAGGGAAGGTTTGATAGGAAGAAGTTTAAAGAGGATCTTGAGAATATAGAAAATTTATATAAAAATGAAGGGTTCTTGGATGCCAAAATAGTAAATTACAGACTTGATTATGATACAGTAAATGGATGGCTTACCATTATAATAGAAATAGAAGAAGGTCCAAGATACTATGTGGGAGATATCGTGTTTAAGGGGAATACTGTATTTTCTGATTCTTATCTTATGAAATTTGTTTCCCTTAAAAAGGGATATCCTTTTTCTCTTAAAAAGAGAGAGGAATCGGTGGTGCAGATATTTGGAGTATATGCGGATAGCGGTTACATATATATGCAGGTTAATCCTTGGGAAGAACGGCATAAAGATACAGTAGATATAACTTTTGAAATCACTGAAAACAATCCTGCGAGAATTAGAAGAATAGTAATAAAGGGGAATGAAATAACTCATGAAAAAGTGATAAGAAGGGAAATTTTACTTTTACCTGGGGATATTTTTAACAGAACTCTTCTTATAAGAAGTCAGAGAAACATATATAATCTTGGGTTTTTTGAAGATGTGAGGGTAAACTATGAAACCGTAGATACGGTGGGGGATATAGACCTGATTTTTGAGGTTAAGGAGAAGATGGCGGGGAGGTTACAGGCAGGAGCCAGTTTTAGCCCACAAGAAGGGATAGTAGGAAACTTGGATATTTCTCATCCAAACCTTTTTGGAAGGGGTCAAAGTATTTATCTACATTTGGAAAAAGGAGGTAGAAAGACTCAAGCACAGGTTGGATTTACCGAACCATGGTTATTTGATACTCCTACTATGTTTGGTTTTGATATTTACTATCTTACAAGATTTTATGATTTTTATATAAAAAAGGATATGGGGGTAAATATTAGAAGTGCAAAGCCTCTTGTACTTGATTATGCGAAAGGGTATTTTACCCTTACAGTGGATAGGGTGTATCTTGATACCCTTTCAGGAGTGGGTGATATGGGACCTTATACTGTGGATCCTACTTTATATCCCAAGGATATTCTCTCCTTTAAATTTGACTTTATAAGAGATAGCAGAGATTACTTTATCAACCCCTCTAAAGGAACCTATTTGATGTTATCTTCGGAGCTTGCTCCTCGTATACTTTTTGCTGATGTGGGATATCACAAAGAAAGAGTTGAGTTCAAAGGATATTTCCCTATATGGTGGAAATTCGTTTGGTCTTCAAAGTTTATTGCAGGAAATGTAGGAAGTTTTTGTCCAGGAGAATCTCCCCCTGTATTTACCAGGTTCTTCCCAGGAGGGACTTCTTATGATGGTATGATAAGGGGATATCCAGATAGAAGTGTGGGAGTAAATTACAAAGGTTATAACGTAGGAGGAAATGTAATGTTTATTTTTAATTCTGAAGTTAAACTTATGCTTAGCAAAAATCTTGCCTTTATTCTCTTTTTTGATGCAGGAAATGCATGGGAATCTTTAAGAGATGTTAATCTTTCTGTACTAAAAAAGGGTGTTGGACCAGGGGTAAGAATAGAGGTACCGATGATTGGAGTTATAGGATTTGATCTGGGTTATGGGATAGACAGTAAAGAGTTTCATCCTCATTTCCAGATAGGGAGAACATTTTGAGATTTGAAAAGATAATTGAAAATCTGGACATTGCTATAGGAATAATTGAAAACGGGAAAATTACATATGTAAATAACCTTGCAGCTACATATTTGGGTTGGAGCAAGGAAGAGTTGATAGGTAAATCTTTTATTGATATAGTAGCTCCTGTTTATCGTGATTCTCTTATGGAAAAATATGAGAAAAGAATAAAGGAAAAAGACGCTCAAGAAAAAAGATACGAAGTTGAAATACTGACAAAGGAAGGAAAAAGGAAGCGAATAACCGTTATAACTAAATTGATAGATGAAGAAAGTTCTGCTGTACTTGTAATAGGTAAAGATGTGTTGGAATGGGAAAGATTGAAAAACGAATTATTTTTAAGAAACAGAATTTCCTGTGCACTTTCGAAAAATCTCTCCTTAGAAGATGCTCTTTATGCAGTTCTTGATGTGTACATGGAATATATCTCTGCAGTAGCAGGAGTAATTAAGTTGTATGATGATAGAGATAGGAAACTTAAAGTAGTGGTGCAAAAGAATATAGGGGCCCTTAAAAAATTCATCTCAGATACTAAACCAGGTGAGGGGCTTTCTGGATATAGTTTTCAATCTGGTGAGGTGTTGATGTTGGACATTTCAAAATCAGAAATGGGGAAAGAGATAAAAGATATTAAGTATCTTTTAACTTTACCATTAATTTCAAGAGAAAGGATAATAGGGGTTATTCAACTTTTTATAAATCAAGATATTTCAAAAGAAGATGTGGAGTTGTTAAAAAGCACGTCCAGGAATATTGGTATTTCAGTAGAAAATCTACTTTTATTTGTAGATCTTCGGAGAAAGATGACGCAGAGGACAAAATTATATGAATTAATGCTGGAACTTCAAAAAAGTACAGGGCTTGATGATGTGTTGAAAAAGATAGTTAAGATGCTTGAAAAGATGTTTTCTGCAATGTCTGTGATTTTGCTTTATGATCCAGTGGATGAAGTCTTACGTATAAGATATGCATCCGAAGATTTATTGAAGTATGTTAAATTGAAAGAGCTTCCTGTAGGAATGGGGATAACAGGAGGTGCTGCAGCATCCAGAAGAATGGTGGTAGTACAGGATGTGAGGAAAAATGGAAGATATGTGGAGGGACATCCTGATGTAGCTTCAGAACTTGCAATACCACTTATTGTGGAGAATGAGTTGATAGGAGTGATGGATATAGAATCCAAAAGAAAAAATGCCTTTTCTGAAGAGGACATACAGCTTGCTGCCATTTTTGCCCAGCAAGTGGCAATGATAATAAAAAATGCCCAGTTGTTTGAAAAATTGAAAAAAGAGAACGAAGCGAAAGCAAAACTTTTCGCCTTTTTATCTCATGAGATTAAAAATCCACTTTCTGTAATAAAGTCTGGTTTATGGTATATAAAAAAGGAAAAAGGAATTTCACGAAAGGAAATTGAAGAGCAGGTAGAGAATATGGAAGAAGAGATAGAGAATATAGAAAAGATGGTTAACAACTTCCTGGATCTTGCAAAACTTCAAGTTGCATATTCTGATGCTGAAATGGTATGGGTGGATATAGAGAATTTGTTGAGAAAGATTGTAAAGAGTTACGAGAGATTAGCAATGGAGAAAAATGTGAGTTTAATATTTAACTCTCTCTTAACCTCACCTTTGATAATGAGTCATCCAGAGAGACTTAGACATATATTTTCCAATCTTATTAACAATTCTATTAAATACAATGTAAAGGGAGGGATTGTGCGTATTACGGTACAGGAAAAAGAAGATGGAATAAATGTTAAAATAGAAGACACAGGTATAGGTATCCCTAAGGATAAACTTCAAGTAATATTTGAGCCGTTCTACAAAGCAAAGAAAGGAGAAGGAGCTGGTATAGGTTTAGCAGTAGTAAGAGAATTTGTATATGCACTTGGAGGAAAAATAAGAATAGAAAGTGAAGAAGGAAAAGGAACGAGGTTTACAGTTTTTCTGCCAAAGGAAAGGAAGAAAAAGGTAGAGGAAGTTGCATAAAAGAAAAAAAATACTGATTGTTGATGATGAGAGAAAAATTACCGACATTTTAAAGAAAGTGCTTTCTGCAAGAGGATATGAAGTTGAAGTTTCTTACAATGGTATAGAGGCGCTTGAAAAGATTAAAAAATTTAAACCAGACCTTATAATTGCAGATATTGCAATGCCTGAAATGGATGGATATGAACTATGTAGGAGAATAAGAAAAGACACGGATCTTTATGCTACTCGTTTTATCTTTCTTACAGCCAAGAATGCAAGAGAGGATGAGATAAAAGCACTTGGGGTTGGAGCAGATGATTATATAACCAAACCTTTTGATATGGAAAAATTGCTTGCAAGGGTTGAAGCAAGAATGAGGTGGATAGAAAAAAGTGATGAAAGAGTAACCAATGATGGAGTTTTTGAAGGAGGGCTTTCAGGGAAAAATCTTATTGATGTTTTACAAATACTTGCCATGGGGCAGAAAACAGGAATCTTGGAAATACAAGGGGAAGCCAAAGGGGCAATTTACTTGAAAGATGGATTTATAGTGCATGCAGAAGTGGGGAATGTTAAAGGAAGGAATGCAGTGTACCGAATATTGAGTATGGAAAAGGGAAGGTTTAAATTTGTGCCTTCAGGGGTAGAGGAGGATAGAGAAAGGATACAGGTTTCTTCAATAATACTTGAGTGGAGTAAGTTATGGGATGAGTCTAAAAAGGATGCGGAAGAAAGAGGAGAAAAGATAAGTTATGAAGCATTCGTTGAGTATATGAGAAAAAGGACAAAAGAGAAAGGGTGAATCTATTTTTATTTTTATTGTATTGTCTTGATAAAGATGGAGATGGATTTCCTGATACCGTAGAGTTTAAAACTTCTGAAGAAAAGCAGATTTTTAGAGATTGGTTTAAAAATATTGCGCTTTCTATATACTATTTTAAATACTACTCTATAAAAGACTGTGGAGATTTTGTAAGAACTGTGTTAAGGGAAACACTAAAGCCTCACAAAAAAATTTGGAGGAGAAAGTTTAAAAATCTTATTTTTCCTCCTGCTCAGGATATCGATAAATTTTCCTACCCTTTTATTCCCTTTCTTAAAACAAAAATCTTTAGAGTAAGGGAGGGCGAGTTTGATAGTACCACAATTTCTCGTGATTTTTCAAGTTTTGCCGATACAAAAATGTTGTTCCTGTACAATGTACATTTTATATCCAAAGATACATCCATGATAAGAGACTGCGATTTACTTTTTTATAAAGTAGGGAAGAGTTATCATGTAATGATGGCCTTTATATTAAAAGGTAAAAAATATCTTCTTTATAACACAGGAGGAACGAAAAGCAAAAATAGATTAATTCCCCTTCAATTTATTTTTAAACTGCCAGACACGCGTTGGCATCCTGTACACCATAATGCGTGTTTCCTTGGGATTTGTAGATTAAAGATTCTTGATTAGAGTATAAATACCCCGCGCAGGACTCGAACCTGCAACCCACGGATTAAGAATCCGTTGCTCTACCAGTTGAGCTAGCGGGGCATTTTTAAAAAAGGGTGAGCGAGGGGACTTGAACCCCCAACCACTGGAGCCACAGTCCAGCGCTCTACCAGTTGAGCTACGCTCACCGTATATAATTTTAATAATATTCACAAATTAAAAACTGTCAAGTTATTGTAGAATTCCATAACATTTTGGCCGCGAGGGGTTATTCTTTACCCATCCGTTCAAAAAGTATTTTATTAAACTTCTCCATAAAATCCCTCGCACTTTATATCTCTTCCTCTTTGTTTTTGGCGCGAGATAAAGGACCCCAAAGCCCTTAACTTTAATCCATAAATTTACCTTTTTTCAAGATACCAATCCAATGTCTTTTTGAAA
>CAYQJV010000011.1:0-20721 GCA_964417925.1 uncultured bacterium
GGAGAAGCAATATAATTGAAAGGCTTAACCTGTTCATTGAGCACCTCCTTTTATTAAAATCCTAAAGTTCAGATAGAGTCCTGTAAAGATTATATCAAGAGGGTCTAACCATTTTATAGGATATTTAGCATCATTCCAGAACTCCCATGATTGCCCTATTTCCACCCCTATGGCGGGGATAAGTTCAAAATAGGAAAAGATAAAGGGGATGTGCTCTTCTAATTCCAAACCTAAGATTATTCCTTTTCCTTTATTCTTTATTGTAAATACAGTATCAACATTGTGTGGTCCCCACATATCAACATATTCCTCAAATATCCCCTGCGTCCACACATATCCTAAAAAGAGCCAAAGACGAGGTGCTATCCTTTTATTTTTGAGGAGCAAGACTAATCCATCCCCCAAAAACGTATAGTTGCTCTCCTCATGAATGAAAGTATAGGGACGGGTTGAGATGTTACTCGCCAGTTCACCCAATTCTTTCGAAAAGCATAAATATTCTATTCCTACCTCCCAATCTTTGTTTATTCTATAAGATATAAACCCTCCTATTGAATTGAGCCAATAGAGCTTTGCAGTCGGGTCCAAAGGAGGTGGATTTTCTCTCTCCAAATCCTCCCCTGTCCAGCACACCCCTCCAGAATACCCTATCCCAAAACTCAATTTCCTATACCAGGGCAAATCCTTTGTCTTTTCCCACCTCTCCTTTGCTATTCTCTCTTTTATAGTATCTCTTTTCATAGCCATCCCTATGAGACACCCTGCAGTGGGCATAAGACAGCAACACCCATATAACTCTCCAGGTTGTGAAAAAGCCCTGAACAAAACACCTGTGAAAAGAATCCCCAAAATCAATCTATTTTTGGAAATTCTCATCTTTTAATTATACCATTTTGGTTTTTGGAGCCAAGGAAATTTTTCAAAGAGGAGAAATTTAAAATCCTCTTTGTCCTCTGTCCTGATTTAAGCTGGGTATTTATATCACAGGTAATAGCAGGACTGCCATCTGCCTTAAGCCCATATTGATAGCCTTTATAACCAATGATTTTTGTCATTGCTGTGGGGTGTTTTAATGACCTATCTGGATTCATTGGATACCAGGTGGTCCAACCACCTTTAAACCCAACAATTTGGCCATTATCCCATATTGTGTCTATTGGAACTGCCTCAGATTTATGCCCATGTACAAATATAATAGGTACATCCGAGGCATCCAAACCGAACGAAGTGATTGTTAATAAAAAGATAATGGTATGTTTCATTTTACACCTCCAAAGTTAAGTTTTATTCCTCCATATAAACCTCCTAAAGATACAGAAAGGGGTTTATCCCAGTACTCATCCCATGGAGAATTATTCCATACCTCTCTAAGTAAAGAAAATCTGAGAGAAAGAAAGGGAGAAAGACTTAAATTTCTCCTTATTTGAGTAGGAGAAGACACCGAGATACCAAGTATTATACCTATAGATAATCTCTTCACAGCAAACCAAACTTTGCCCCTATTTTCTGAACCCTTTGCTATAACCATTGGAATACCAAAATAAGGCCTAAAATGACTATGTTTACTCCATTGAGAGATAGAGAAAGTAAGAGAACTTAAATTAGCACTGTACCATCCATGTAAACGTATAGTATCGTCTTCCGTATATATAACCTTAAACCAGCCATTAGCACCTTCTATCCTCGCCCATCCATATCCCATCCCCACCTCAATTCCCCATTTCCAGCTCATAGGATAAGTTACACTTACCTCTATGGAATTGAGCCAGTATGTCCAATATGTAGGATTTGCCCAAGCCAGGGGGTCCCAGTCTGTATATTTCATTAAATCCTCTCCTGTATAACACACCCCTCCAGAATACCCTATCCCAAAGCTCAATTTCCTATACCAGGGCAAATCCTTTATCTTTTCCCACCTCTCCTTTGCTATTCTCTCTTTTATAGTATCTCTTTTCATAGCCATCCCTATGAGACACCCTGCAGTGGGCATAAGACAGCAACACCCATATAACTCTCCAGGTTGTGAAAAAGCCCTGAACAAAACACCTGTGAAAAGAATCCCCAAAATCAATCTATTTTTGGAAATTCTCATCTTTTAATTATACCATTTTGGTTTTTGGAGTCAACAGGAAATGTAGAATTCCATAACATTTTAGCCGCGAAGTTTATTCTTTACCCATCCGTTCAAAAAGTATTTTTATTAAACTTCTCCATAAAATCCCTCGCACTTTATCTACTCCTCTTTGTTTTTGGCGCCCGAGATAAAGGACCCCAAAGCCCTTGCCTTTATTTATATTATAAATTCCTTTTTTCAAGGTACCAATCCAATATCTTTCTGAAATTCTTCATTTCTATCAATGTATTATCCCCGGGATTAAGAACTTTTCAAGAAATTATTGCAGAAGGTTACTTTAATTGACATTTTTAATGTTATTTTTAAAATTTAAAAATGGGACTTATCCTGATTTTTGTTCAAACTCTGGAAATAAACCTTGATTTCAGAAATGGATATACAGATGCAGGACTGGGTATTGATATGTATGTTACGCCTTCTGGTGAGTTAAGAAATGTGGGCAATGACTGGGACTTGAATGATGATGGATGGTTGGATATTGTGTTAACAGTGGAAAAGGGGGATGCTTCCTATATTCTTTATAGAGGAGCTTTGGGATTTGGTTTGCTGGTTGATACCCTTAAGGTATTGGAGAGAGAAGCAGGAGCTATCGCAGATTTTAACAATGATGGGTTTGAAGATATCTTACTTATACCTGGAATAAAGAATGATTATTCTTATATCTTTTATGGAAGTAACAAAAGATTTGTAAAGAAGGATTCATTTAGGTCTCCTGCAAATCATGGAAGTGTATCCGTGGCTGACCTTAATAATGATGGATATCTTGATATTGTTTACTCAACATGGTATTATGAGAATAAAAACTCTCTTATATATTGGGGATCAGAGGAAGGATTTTCAATTTCCAACAGCACTGAAATACCAGTAAAGAATGCCCATGGAAATGCAATTGCTGATTTCAACAAGGATGGTTATCCGGATATTCTGATTGGAAAATATTTCTCATGTACTGACACAGGTAAAACCACCTTCACATATTCTTATCTTTTCTATGGTTCTGGGAATGGATTTGACTGGACAAGAAGAGATTCCTTTATTACTGTTGGAGTTGGGGATGACATTTCAGTTGCAGATATTGATAAAAATGGGTGGCTTGATATAGTATTTCCTAATCATTCTTCATTACCTCCTCCAAGATGGTCCGGTTACACATTTTCATATATCTACTATAATTATGGAGGTTTTTTTAAAAAAGATTCCCTGTTTACTATTGCGAGTTGGTCATCCAGTGTTGCAGATGTAGATAATAATGGACTTCTGGATATTGTGTTTTCAAACTGTCCTTTTGATGATACCCTTCCAAAGGGATATTCTTACATTTATTATCAACTTTCCCCAGGAAAGTTTAAAAGGGATTCATTCAACACAAGAGGAGGGAGTACAGTTATGATAGCAGATTTTGACAACAATGGTTATAAGGATATAGTATTTGGCAATGAAGATTATAGAAACATCTACATCTATTACAATTTCTTCAATGGATTTTTTAAAAAAGAAAAGTTTTCATGTGGTCAGGTTGATGCATGCATTACCCAAGACCTTGGCAACATCTATGACCGGACAGGAAAGTTTACATATTATTCTGAAACTCTGCATCCTTTTGACTCTGGTATATGCATATTAAAAAAGATAGAGTGGGAGATGGATACCCTCTGGCACGGTAGAACCTTTCCCCAAAATGTGATTTTGGACTCAAAAGTATTCATAAGAACAAAAATGGAAGAAGATGAAGAGTGGATGGAATGGGTTGAAATTTCCAATGGAGCAAGTTATATACTTCCATTTTCATATCTTCAGATAAAGATTGTTATCTCAACAAACTTTTTTGCAGGATTTTCTTTTAAAAAAATGACAATATATTTTGATACATTAAGCACCTTTGAAGAGAAAATGAAATACTCGCTGTTTGAAGTAAATAACTTTGGGACCGGAAAAATAGAACTTAAAATATACTCTCTCTCCGAGGAAGAAGTTCCAGCAAGGATGTACAACTGTAATGGAAGGGTGGTAGCACATTTCAATTTGAAAAAAGGAGTAAACACCTATGAAGTTAAACTGCCTGGAGGAATTTATTTTATCAAAATAGGCGAGAAATGGAGAGAAAAGTTCTTGGTGATAAAATAATTTTTTTAACTTGATTTTTTAAATTTTGTGAGTATAGTAATCTATGTTTGTATTTTTGGTTTTCGGAGGTTTTTTATTGGATGGAGGAGTGGTAAAATGGAGTCCCTTTACAAGTCTTTTTTTGAAGATATCTTATAATCCTTTGCTCTCAGGTCATGGTTTTGGAGAGATCGTAGGTTTAGATTATAACGGAGCTTCTTATGTGAATGAGGATGACTCCCTGCTGTTTCTGAAATGGGGCGATAACTGGATATGTGAAGGAGAAATTGTGGAAGAAAGTTCAGATTCCCTTGTTATAAGGGCAAAGAATCTTGGGGATATTCCTGTTGAAGTTGTTATCCTTTACAAGGTGTACACAGGCTTTTTATTTATCCAGTACAGATTTGTGTTTAAGGATACAATTGATGAGCCAAGTTCTTTGGAGCTTTTCTATACTCCTGCAACATGGGATAGCCTGGAGATTGAATGTCAGGCAGGAAAGGTATATAACCTTTGTCTTGAAAACATTGAAAAACACCACCTTTCTCTTAACCATATCTTCTGGTTTAAAGACTCTGCCAAAAAACTGGGATTTTTTATTCCAAATCCATTTCATTTCAGAGTTCGTCTGAATGATCCTTCAGCCAGCACCGGAAGAAACAGGTTTAGCATGAGTATTTTAGTATCAGAAGGTCCTTATGGAACTTGGAAGGAACCAGTTGGTCCTCCCCTTCATTCAGTAATACCGGCTCAGGAGACCTTAACTGTATCTCTGAATTTGATGTGGGAGGAGCAGGACTTTTACTTTTTCATTTCTCCATTTCCTGATGGCTTTCAACAGGTTATAATGATGATGTATGATAATCTTCCTTTTGAAGGATATTCTTTTGTAGTTCCAAGGCATGGCCATGATGAAAGAGCCCCGGTTGGCAAATACATGGTTAGAATTCTGGAAGAACATCCAAAGATGAAGGCAGGATGGCTTATACTTGCAGATGGTATAAACGATGAGGACGATATAGTAAATCCCTCTGAAAAATTCTGGTGGCATGTGCACAGCAAAAGAAGATTTGCAACGGAAGCTCCTAAGGAATATCTTGAATGGCTCAGAAACCTTGAACAGGATATATGTGTTTATGGTTATGAAAAGCAGGTGAGGCTTGGATACCATGGATATCACCATACCCCTCCATGGGAGTTTGAAAGAAAGGATGGAATATCCCCTCCCAACTGGGAGTTTCAGTATTATGACCCTGCAGGACATGATAGTGCCTTTGCAATCATAAAAAGAGATAATGCTCTTATGGGGTTAACTGAAAAATCAATGAAATTCTTCAGACCACCTGGATTTAAATCAACTCAATCAACAATAAGAGCTCTTGCAAAATACGGATTTATAATTTATGAACCAAAAGGGTGTTATATTGATAGACTTGAACCTGAGATAGGTTTCTTTCTTTTTCCTGAAGGAAAGTTATGGCTTATTAACTCTCACTGGTGCGGAGATAGAACATCAAGATTTAACACCTATGAGTTTATGGGTGAAGTGTTAAAAATAGGAAAGTATTGCCTTACTTATGCTCATCCAAACTCCATGTTTCATGATGAAGCCCAGTATGAGTACTCCAACCAAATCTTTACCACCGCAGAAAAAAACTATCCCTTCCTCGGTTATCTGTTTCCTAATGAGTTTGGTTTCTATGCAGACTCTTGTTATAACATAAGAATAATTCCTGTAAAAATCATCTCAGGATACTGGTATGAGTTTATTATTAAAGGAAAGCTCCCAAAGGATGTATGTTTTGTGTTTCTCAATAAAAACAAAGAAGAAGATTTCACTATAACCTTTGACGAAAAAACTCTGAAATTAATCTATGAAGATGGAGAAAGAATGTTTTATGCCCTTCCTGAAGGTTACAATAAAGATACTCTTCATACCTTGGAAATCACTTCAAAATCGTTTACTGATTTGTTTAAAGAATCGGAGATTTTTTATCCTACCATCTTTTCAAGAAGGAAAGCTCCTCTATGCTTCTTTTTGAAGAATAAAACTACACTTTCTCTTACTGTATATGATATAAATGGTAAAAAGATAATTGAAATAAATTCAGAAGGGGAAAAACAAATTTTCTGGAACCTTATGGATAGAAATGGAAAAGGAGTCTCCTCTGGAGTTTATTTTATAAAATTCAATGATGGCAAATCGGTTCATATACAGAAACTCATAGTAATTCCATGATTATATAAGTTTTATAATGGAAAATTGCTTTCCTGCTTTAGAAATGATAAGGTATTTACCTCTTGGAAGCCTTTTAAAGGCTTTATAAATATCTTCACCTGTGTATAAACACCTTCCGGTTACACTGTATATCTTAAAAAATTCTCCCTCTTTTAACGGAAAAGGGAAAATCCATGAGAGAGATTCCTTTTCTTCCTCTACTCCTTCCTCGTAGGTTAATTCAAAAATGTATAGCCCACTCTTTAAAACCGCTCCTGCTATTATTTCCCTATACATATCCACATCCATTACAGCAAGAGGGTCATCAAAATCATAATATCCTACCTCTTCCCATTTACCTTCTTCATCCTTTTTAAAGCATCTAACTCCATCTCCATAGCATGCACAACAAAGAATATTATTCCATAAGGTAGATTTGAGAACCCTTCCTCCTTTTATTTTATTAATTTCAGGGACCAAAAGATTTTTTATTGAGATTTCATACAATCCTCCGGTATCGGCAGATACAAAAAGAAAATCCCCTTTCAAGGTAAGCCCCACAGGTCTTCCTGAAACCATGTACCTTGTAATCTCTTCATAACTATTTCTATCATAAACCCCTATTCCTCTATCATATTCACTTACAAAAATTAAAGAATCTTTGAATGCAACATCGGTAAAGATATGTTTGTCTATAAAAAATGTGTCCACAACTTTTATTCTGTTACTTTCCACTTTTACAAAATATATCCCTTTATCCTCACCACATATTCCCACAATGTTGTTGGCAGAGTCAAGTTTTATATTCAAAACCCTATCAGGAAGCTCAAGACTGTCAAGTTTCAATGGAGACGATGGGTCTGAAATGTTGTATAAAAAGAGATAACCATTTGATTGGGGAGATGCTATACCAACAAGCAGGAGACTATCTTGTAAAGGCAGAAATGCCCACACTGGATTTAAAAGCTTTTTCTGATAGAGAACCTTTGGTGAGGAGGATATATCAAAAATATAGAAATGACTTCGTACACCTGCGAAGACGTATGGATACTTAATGCATACCTTACGAATGTAAAAGATATATCCCTCATCATATTTACCCTGAATTCGCATGTTTAAAGAATCATTGGATATGAGGATAAGGAGTAAAATAAACATAATTAATTTTATAAACTTTTCACAGATTAGTCAACTTAAATTAAGGCTGTTTAAAAAATCTTTTTTTGCTGTATTCTCTATTGTCAAAAATTCATCTAAATAGCAAAAATAAAAATTGTTCAAACACAGATTATATACCACCAGTATTCCAAAAGCCATCTCTTTGTTATTTCCTAACTCTAATAATGACTTCCAATTTCTCATCAAAAATTTTCTATCAGATACTCCCTAAGATTTTATATATTCTTTACGACCATGCCTTTGAAAAGCTTTATCAGGATATATATCCTTATAATCCTTATAACTATATGCAGTGCCATCTGCTATCCAGACCTTTAAATTAAGATTTAAAAATTTGCGTTAAAGAAATTTCAAGTTTTCTTTATTATAACCCTCCTTCTCTCCCATATCATCAGAAATCTCTATGGTTAAGTTAACTCTTCTAAACAGGATTCTTATGCTCAGATAGGATGCTTTTTTCACAAAATTGAGTATCTTGAAAGTTTCTGAAGGGTTTTAAATAAAAAATTATTGTTTTCAAACCTTTCTTAATTTTATGGTCTTGTGTATTTATAAATAATTCCTGCTCCTATTCCTCCATAGAATCTTTTTAATGGTATCACACCTCCATTTACCCCTATTGTGATTCCCACAGGAATCTTGGGTAACCACAGAACATCGCTCAATTCAATATCAAAAACAGGGCTGAATTCTTTTTTAAAAGAAGTGGAAGGATACGGTGACCCTAACCTGAGAACCACTCTTTTTCCATAAATATAGCATCCCCCTATTCTTAACATAACCTGGGGATATTCTCTTCCCCAGGAAAAAAGACATTGTAGTGAAAATATGTCTAACCAGTCTTCAATAATTTTTTCTTCAGGAATACCAATACCAGAGGGTTCTACTTTTTTACGAAAATACTCATTTAATTCAATTCCAATGAACCAATTTTTACGTATCCCCCTAAGAAGATTTAAAGATAAAAAGATACCCTCACCCAACTCATCAAAAGAGTGAAAAACTTTCCCTGATTTTACCCTTACAAAAAGATCATTGTCAAAAGCAAAGTATGACTGAGATAGTATAAAAATTAAGAGTAGCATCGCTTTATATTAAATTTATAACTCAGCCCCTTTCTTATAAGTAGCATAGGCTGTTTATATAGAAATTCCTTATATAAAGGCTGAGCGAAAACAGAAACCCCTATTTTAGAGGTCAATGCATACCATATAAGCACCAGGCGCTGTAATTCTTCCTGAACCATATACTCTTTTAGCTGGTAATCCTTTTCCTTCACTCTTATTTTCACTTGCTTTATTATATTACTCCCTGTTTTATTGTCAAGAAAAATTATTGTATGTTTTATATTCAAAAAACTCCTTAACATAAAACTGCATGATAAGTCATATTGATATGCAGGCTTCATGCCTCTAATTAATTTTTGAATCCTTGCTTTAAATCTATCCTCCTTGGATGAAGATCCTCAAACTTTATTATCTGTACAGGGTATACATCAAGAATTGAAGGAAGAGAATCCAATGCCTGGATAAGCTCAACAATATTTACTGAATCAGGAAATTCAATGGTATAATAGGTAAAACCCTCACGCTTATCAAAAGGAAGGGTTTTTATCCTTTGCACATGATACCTGTTAAAAACATCTTCAATCTCTTTTGCAAAAAGTCCTTCCGGGAGTTCTATTGAATGGGCTCTATTAAACTCATCAATGAAACAAGACATTGGAATTTCTTTAAGTATTGCATCCTGTTTTACTGCTATAACAAGTTTCCCTGGTGTAAACTTTAGATTGTGTTTATCTTCTTCATATAATCTCTCTACCCATAGATAACCATCTCTAACCAGGTCATCCCATGTCTTAAAGA
Source organism: uncultured bacterium (assembly GCA_964417925.1). GTDB lineage: Bacteria > Hydrothermota > Tepidihabitantia > B3-TA06 > CAYQJV01 > CAYQJV01. The sequence continues at coordinate 9,500 of CAYQJV010000011.1, forward strand.
AATACAGAACCAGCTCCTTTTTGTTGCACTGCTTTATGGTAATCCCTATCTTCTTAAAATTCTCCTGAGAAGAAAGTATCGACTGAAAAACCGAATCTTTTTGAACCAATTTCCATAAGGAATCTATGGAAGAAGCTTTTTTGACAATTCCTTTAAGCCTTCTTTCAGAGGTCCCGGAAAGAGGTATCTTCATTCTTACTACCCTTCTGGCAGGTGTTAATTCGTTTGGTGGAATGGGAGAGAAAATAGGGTTTATCTGACCTGTTATAATTTCTTCAGCATGCATATCGGTTGCAAAGGCAAAGAAGTGAATCCACCTGAAAAGGCTCTCCCATCATCAATATTCTTTTATTATTCAAAAAACTCATAAACTCCTTTTCATATTGATTAAGAACCGCTTTATTTTTTGCTAAGATTTCTCCTATTATCAAAAAGCATATGATCTTTTTCATTTTTTCTCCTTAAAAAGCAATCTGTATAAAACCCAACCCGGCTCCAGGGAAAAAATAACATAAAACTCCTTTTTTTTGCTTGCCCATAACCACCATGTCCTTTATTTTTTCAATTCTTAATTTAAAATCAGGAGAAATAAAAAGGGAATAGGTAAAAAGACTTAATCTAACACTTCTATCTTCTATTTTACCTGGTCCTTTCATGGAGATAAATACCATCATTTTATCCTGAAAGAAAATGGGAAGAACCGAGTATATGCGTCCTATTGGATATCCCTCTTTTGCCAGGTCTTTATTAATCAGTAATTTTCTTATTACAATAAGTTTTTCATGTTTATCAACGATTCTACTCCATCTGGTGAATTGAACCCCAGGAATTTTCCATATTATTTCTCCTCTTTCATTGTAATAAGTTAAGGAAAATCTATCCAGCCAGAAATCCGATTTTTTATGTGAATAGGTCCCTACAAGAATATTTTTGTGTAGAGGCTTTATATATAAAATTCTTTCCTGCGCCTGTTCTTTTATTTTAAACTTTTCTTTTACTTTTCCATAAGGGTTTTAGACTTTATCTCTCTTCCTGTTTTATCATAAATCTTATCCGCATAGCTAAATCCTCCTGAAGGGAAAAGAGATACCACAGGTTCCATATCCCCAGGGGCATCAAATATAAGTCTTCCTTTTTTATCATAAACCTGCTCCCTCGTAAGTTCCATATCCCCTGCCCAGAATACAAAAACATTCTCTCCATTATCCGAAATTTCCACATTTATCATTCCTATTCTCTTTATATCTGTTACCTTTCTTCCCTTTTTACACCATTTGACATTTCCATTTTTATCCAGATAACATACCACTCCTTCTCTATCAGAAGTTATATAAGCAACTACTATATCTTCAGTTATTTCTGCTATATCCATATCCTCAAACTCTCCCTCAAACCTCTTTGTAAAACACAGGGTCGCGCTGGGAAAATAAGACTTTACCAGTTCTAAATGTTTATTTAAAAATTGATGAATAAACAATAGATATGTTATCAATATATTGCAAAACATTTTATCTCTTTTGCTATATTGTATTAATTCTGTTTTTTAAGTCAAGAAAATTTTTAGATATAAAGTTATATTATTAAGTTACTCTTTCCAACCGGTTAATGCAAAACCAATGAATGGATCAGGTTCTTTTCTATGCTTTTTAATAACTTCCCAGTTTCTATAATCAGGGAAAAGAATAGGAGCAATCCTTTTTGTTTTTATTCCTGCTTCTTCCAATTCTTTCTCGTATCTCTTTACATGTTCAAGAGTAAGTTTTCCTATCTTTGTCTTTCTTGCGTTCTGAGCAGCATATATTCCTGCTCTTCTTCCAAAAACATTGTAATCAAGAACTGAATTTCCCATTAATCTGTTTCTTCCATGAACTCCACCCGATACTTCACCTGCTGCATAAAGATTCGGGAGAGTAGTTTCGGTACGTTCGTTTATCTCTATTCCTCCATTCTGATAATGAAGCGTAGGATATACAAGCATTGGTTCTTTTCTGATATCAATATCAAATCTTTTGAATTGTCTGAACATTGCAGGAAAATTCTTTTCTATGGTTCCCTCTCCATGCAGAATTTCAATTACCGGAGAATCAAGCCATATTCCAACCCTTCCAGCAGGTGTCTTTACTCCTCTTCCCTCTCTACACTCTTTAATAAATGAAGCTGCCTCAACATCCCTTGGCTCAAGTGGATATACAAAAAGTTCTCCAAATTTATTAACAGGTTGTCCTCCAAAACCTCTTATTTTTTCGGTTATCAAAAATCCCCACACCTGTTCAGGATACACAGCACCAGTTGGATGGTACTGAACAGAATCCATATACAAAAGTTTTGCTCCTGCTCTATATGCAATTACAATTCCATCTGCAGTAGCCCCATAATGATTTGTTGTTGGAAATCCCTTTATATGAAGCCTTCCATACCCACCTGTTGCAATGATGGTTGATTTTGCTTTTACAACTATGTACTCTCCTGTCTCGGTCTGCATTAAAATTGCTCCTGCTACCTTTCCTTCATCATCCAGAATAAGTTCAATTGCAGGACAAAATTCAAGAACTGTAATCCTCTCAGGATGATTTCTAACTTCATCCCTTAAAACTCTCATGATCTCTGCTCCTGTGTAATCCCTTGCAGAAAGCATTCTTCTTCTTGATGTACCACCACCTGGTTTTGTCTGCAGATATCCATCAGGAGTTCTATCCCACATAACACCCAATTCCATTAAAAATTTAGCAATATAAGGACCTTCCATTGTAAGTGCCTTAACAAGTTCAGGCTTATTATCAAAATGTCCTCCACCCATTGCATCAAGATAATGAATTACAGGAGAATCGTGAGGATTAACTGCTGCCTGCATCCCTCCCTGAGACATCATGGAGTTGGAATCACCAAGTCTAAGTTTTGTGGAAATCAAAATCTTTTCTGCCCCTTCCTTCATTGCCCATATTGCTGCCATACATCCACCACCGCCTCCACCAATTATCAATACATCCACGTCAAAATCAACAGAAGAAAGATCAATTTCATCAGGATTTATCCTGGAATGAGATTCCAGGAGATCAACAACAGCAGCGGTCATCAATTCACCTTTATTAGGACCAACCCTTATTTTTTTCAAAGCATCTTCCTGATAATCAGGATGGTATTTTTTAAGTAATTCTTCCCTCTCCTGCATTGATAAAGGCTCTACCACAGGCTTTCCACTTTTTGCAAGTTCAACTCTCTTTGGCCTTGTTTTCTCAACAAGTTTTAAAGATTCCCTCATTGATTCAGGATATGGCATAAATACCTCCTTCAGGTTATTTCAAAATCAAGTTTTCTTTCTGCATATCTCTTTTTAAGCTCCTCTTTTGGAAGGTGCATCAATTCTTCCATTTCCTTATCAAACTTCCCTTCCTCTATTTCTTTAATTCTTTCATCAAGAAACTTAGGCGGAGGAGCAAGATACTTTCCATAAAGCCTTCTTGCAAGAATTGCTATGTTGTATTGAGCCATCTCAGCAGGACATCTCATAGTACATAGGCCACACATTATACAGTCAAAGGAAAGATCTGCTGCAAGGGCAATATCCCCTCTTATTACCGCCTGTATATACTCCATCACCTGCAACTCTTGAGGACATACTTTTGAACAAGCATTACATCCAAGACATCTAAAAACCTCAGGGTAAAACCTCTGAAACGGTTTTAAATCAGGTGTAAGTTCATCAATATTATAAGTAGCCTTCTGAGCAGGAGTAAATGGAATCTGAGCAATGTACATTCCAGGTTGAACCACTGTTTGACATGCAAGTCCTCCTCTTAATTTGTAATCTCCAGGCAATCTATAAACAGTTGCACATGCTCCACAGAATCCCTCTCTACAACCAACCCCTCTTTTTAATTGATAACCAATATATTCAAGCGCCTGAATAATCGTTGACCCCTCTGGAACTTCATACTTTTGTCCCATTACATATATAGGAACTTTTTTAACCTCCATACTTTCCTCCTTTTGAAATTTCATCTGTAAGTATTTTTTTGTCCAAATTTAACGGCCCAAGTTTCCTTATCTTTTCAACAGTTTCCTTTATCACCTTTGTGAATTTATCTGCTTCAGATGCTGAAATCCATTCAAGAATTAACCTCTCTTCTTCTATTCCAAGATCACGCAAAAGCTGTTTTAATATTGCGACTCTTCTTAAGGTTTTATAATTTCCATTTTTATAATGGCAATCCCCAGGATGACAACCTCCAATTATTACCGCATCTGCCCCTTTTTTAAAGGCCCATAAAATATGTTGAACATCTACCCTGCTTGAACAGAAAACTCTTATTGGAATAACATTTGGAGGATACTTTTTTCTTGATGTCCCTGCAAGATCTGCTGCTGCAGAAGTACACCATTTACAGAAAAAACCAATTATTTTTGGCTCAAACATCACTCCTCCTTTAATGCAATCTCAACCATTTTTTCTATCTGAGAATCTGTTTCATTTTTTAACTGCGCAGCACCTGTTGGACATGCTGCAGTGCATGCTCCACAACCTTCACATAACACTTCTGTGACTTTAACCTTTTTCTTCTCCTCATCAATCACTCTTGCCCCATAAGGACAAACTCCAACACAGATCCCACATCCAGAACACAAATCTTCATTCACTCCAGCAATTACAGGAGAATGAATAAGTTCAGGCTGAGAAAAAAGAGCAAGAACTTTTGCAGCAGCTCCTGAAGCCTGAGCAACAGTTTCAGGAATATCCTTTGGCCCTTGACATGCTCCTGCAAAGAAAAACCCAGCACTCATTGCTTCCACTGGTCTTAGTTTTGGATGAGCTTCCTTCAAAAACCCATCTTTATCCACTTGTAATTTTAGTCTTTTTGCAAGTTCAACCCCTTCTTTAGTAGGTTCAACTGCCATAGCAAGAACAACTAAATCCGCCAATATTTCAACCTTTTTACCAAGCAATGTATCCACACCCCATACAACCACCTTACCGTTCTTTTCAAAAATCTTTGATACCTTTCCCCTTATATATACAACTCTATCTTCTTCTATTCCCCTTTGAACAAACTCTTCGTAGTCTTTTCCAGCTGAACGAATATCTATGTAGAAAATGTAAGCCTGACCATCAGGAACCTTGTGCTTATACAACATTGCATGCTTTAATGTGTACATGCAACATATCTTTGAACAATAACTTTTATGTTTTTCAGGATCCCTTGATCCTGCACACTGAATAAAAACAATCTCCTTAGGAACCTTTCCATCCGAAGGTCTTTTTATCTCTCCTCCAGTAGGCCCTGATGCAGAGAGTAATCTTTCAAATTGCAGAGAATCTATAACATTTTCATACCTTCCATTACCATACTCAGAAAGACGTTCCTTAGGATAAAGCTCGTATCCTGTAGCAACAACAACTGCTCCTACCTCTTCCTCTATATACTCATCTTTATCTTCAAAATTAATCGCATCAACTGGACATACCTCTTTACATATACCACACCTTCCTGTATTAAGATATATGCAGGAAGAAGCATCTATAACAGGCTTATTGGGCACTGCCTGAGGAAATGGTGTATAAATTGCTTTCCTCTTTGAAAGTCCTCTATCAAATTCAGACAACACTTTTTTTGGACATTTTTCCATACAAAGACCGCATCCTGTACATTTCTCCCTATCTACATATGCTGCTTTTTTTCTTATCTTTACCTTATAATTCCCCACACTTCCCTCAATGCTCTCAACCTCTGCATAGGTGATAAGTTTTATCTTAGGATGTTTTGAAACTTCAACCATCTTTGGAGTTAAAATGCACTGAGAACAGTCAAGAGTGGGGAACGTTTCAGAAAGTTGAGCCATATGACCGCCTATGGAAGGTTCTTTCTCCACAAGTACAACCTCATACCCACCATTTGCAATATCCAAAGCCGTCTGAATTCCTGCAATTCCACCTCCAATTACAAGGGCTCTTCTTACAATGGGGACTTTAATAGGAATAAGAGGTTTATTAAATTTTACCTTTTCTATTATTGTCTTTATTATCTTTATTGCCTTTCTGGTAGCCTCTTCCCTGTCAGGATGTACCCAGCTATCAAATTCACGTATATTAGCTATCTCAACCAAGTATGGATTAAGACCTGCCTCCTCTGCTGCATTTCTAAAAGTAGTCTCATGCAATGTTGGAGAACAGGCTGCAATAACAACTGCTGAAAGATTATGTTTTCTTATCGCATCTTTAACCTTCTCTTGCCCTGGATCAGAACACATATACACGTAATCCTCTACCCATACAACTCCAGAATATTTTTTAATTTCCTCCACAACTCTTTTAACATCCACAACTCCTGCAATATTTATCCCACAATGGCATACAAAAACACCTATTCTATTCATAATCTCCTAAGAATTTCCTTTACAGGTACAAAATTTAAATCAAATCTACACACCTCTTCCCCCAAATCAAAAGATAGAGCCATAAGTTGAGTAAAATAAAACACAGGTAAGGTAGAAAAATCAGGATACTTCTCTTTAACATCCCGCTGTCGCGCGTCAAGATTGAAACTACATAAAGGACAGCTTAAAATAACTGCATCGGCTCCAAGTTCTTTTGCGGTTTCTATCATTTTTTTTGTTCTCTCTACAACAAGTTCAGGAGCATTTACAGTTTGATAAGAGCCACAACACTCCACTGAATAAGGAAAATCAATGGTTTCTCCACCAAGAATATGTATAAGGTCTTCAATTATCCTTGGATTCTCAGAATCATCTATTCCAATCCCTTCAGGTCTTACCAATAAACATCCATAATAACAAGCAAATTTTAATCCTTTTAAAGGCTTTTTAACATGATTTTTTATCTTATCAAAACCCACATCATTTTTCAATATCTCAAGGAAATGATAAACCTCTACCTCTCCTCTGTATATATCTTCCTCATCATACATTATCTGATTTAATTTTTCAAGCTCCTCTGAATTTTTCCTTACCCTTTCATTACTCTGTTTTAAGGTATTGTAACACATCGCACATAAGGTAACAACTTTTTTCTCCCCCATGCGTTGCACTCTTAAAAGATTCCTAATGGATGCAATAAGATGAATCAAATCATCTGAAGTAAGAGAAAAAACGGTTCCACAACATATCCATCCAGGAAGTTCTTTTAATTCAATTCCAAGTTTTTTTGCCACCGCAATTGCAGACTCTTCAAACCCCTTTGCTGTGGTTTTCATGGTACATCCAGGATAGTATACTATTCTCATAGCGTATGTTTTCTAAAACTGCTTACAAGAGCTATGGATGGTAAGTTCTCCCTTACAGCACTTGGAATCTTTAAAGGCGAAAGATAATCTACCTTCTGTTCTCTGAGATATATTATTCTTAAAGCTTCCATTATTCGGCATATATCCACTCCCTTTGGACATCTTACCATACATGTATAACAGGTTGCACATACCCATATTGTGTTGTAGTTGTATATCTCCTCCTTCTCACCTATCTGCACAAGTCTTATTATCTGATTCGGGAGTAACTCCATCTCCTCTGCACTTGGACATCCAGCAGAACATTTCCCACATTGATAGCAATTAAAAACATTCTCACCACTCAAATCTTCAACCTTTTTTACAAAATCACTTTCTATCTTATTTCTTGAAACAACAATATCCATTTATCCTCCTAATATTTTTATAATTTTCCCTGAGGAATCTTTTATCTCTACAGGAATGGATAATCCATTGAATGTATGAGTTGCACATGCCAAACATGGATCATAAGCCCTGAAGAACATCTCAATGAGATTTAGAATTCCATCATCTATCTTTCCATTGTTTATATATCTCTTTGCTGCATTTCTTATTGACATACATATTGCTCCATTGTTGTTAGTTGTAGCAACTATTAAGTTTACTTTTTTTATTGTAGCATCATCATTCAATACATAGTGATGGTAAAGAGTTCCCCTTGCGGCCTCAATAACTCCAACTCCTTCAGCAGGAATCTTAGACCCTGGTTTATTCTTTATATCCTTTGAAAGAATCAAGGGGTCTTTTAGAAGTTCCTTTGCTCTTTCTGCTGCATAAAGAACTTCTATAAGCCTTGCCCAGTGAAAAGCAAGGGTTGCAGAAACAGGTTTTTCACCAAAAAATGAATACATCTTTTCAAATTCCTCTTGAGCAAGAGGGGTGGCAAGTCTGTCCGAAACATTGAGCCTTGCAAGGGGACCAACTCTGTATATCCCACTTTCTTCTCCATCTTCAAGCCCCTTCCATCCTATTTGATAAAGGTATGGAAACTTAACATAACTCCATTCGTAAACCTTTTCCTTTATATAAGAAAGATAATCCTGTGCAGAAAATTTATACACTTCTTTCCCTTTTGGAGACACAACCCTTATCTTTCCATCATAAAAGTTTAACTGATTATTGTCATCAACAAGCCCCATATTATATAATTCAAGTTTATTAGCAGGGTCCTTTATCATTTCAAGATATTTATTATTCTTTAAAACAATCCTGGAAAAAATCTCCAAAGATTTCTTTGCAAAATCAATACACGAATCTATCATTCTCTCAATTTCTTCTTTTTCCTCTTCTGTTAAAGATTTTGTCACCCCTCCAGGAATTCCACATGCAGGGTGAGTGGCTTTTCCTCCAATTATCTCCGTAATCCTCTGTCCATAAGCTCTGTGTTTTATTACCTCTTTCGCAATTTCTTCTCCAACTACTTCAATAACTCCTAAAATATTTCGTTTTTCCTTTGGCGCAGATGGTCCAACAATAAAGTCAGGTCCTCCAAGAAAGTAAAAGTGTAATATATGGTCATATATCATATATCCACAATACATGAGTTCTCTTATCTTTTTTGCTGCAGGAGGAGGTTCTACTCCAAAACAAGCATCAAGAGCCTTTGTAGATGCCATATGATGTGCAACAGGACATACTCCACATATCCTGGATGTAATCTGAGGCATGAGTTCTGCCCTTCTCCCTTCACAGAACTTCTCAAATCCTCTTAGTTCAGGTACTTTAAAATAAGCCTCTTTTACATTACCATCTTCATCCAAAAATATTTCTATTTTCCCATGACCTTCAAGCCTTGTTATAGGATCTATAACTACTTTTTTCATCTTTTTCCTAAAAAGGAACTTGCAAAGCTATACATGTAAAATGTTCCTACTGGGTCAACTATCTTTCTTGCTATTTGATATATCTCCTCTGCAGTATACTTTTCCTCATCATCAATTGCAAGAATAGACCCAAGTGCAGATATCATCTTTGCTCCTTGATCTCTTACTTCAGATGTGGGTCCCATACATCCGGTACACGGAAAATTTGCATTTATACATCTTGCCTTACATCCTTTTCTTGTAACAGGACCCATGCATATAATGCCTTCTTCAAGAAAACATTTTTTAGGATCATCATCTATTTCATAGATTCTTTTAATTTCTCCAGGCATTTTCTTTTCTCTCAAAGGATTCCTGGGACACTCATCACATAAAGAAACATCCGGTGCTAAAACACTTCCTTTTTCTGGAAGTTCGTTTTTAACTATTTTTAAAATATTCTCCCATATAATTTCAGGAGGTGGAGGACATCCTGGAATGTAGTAATCTACAGGTACAACATCATCAAGGGTCCTTAAATAAGGAAGGTATACAGGAACCTTTGCAGGTATTATCTTTTCTGGATTGTCTGTGGAAGGTGTCTCAATATATGCTCTTTTTAAGATCTCATTTTTATTAAATAGATTTGCAAAACCCGGAATGCCTCCTTTATGCGCACAAGAGCCAAAAGCAACAAGTATCTTTGACTTTCTTCTTAAAAGTTTTGCCATATGCTCGTTTTCTTCTGTCCTTATTGCTCCATTGAAAAAGCAGACATCCATATATCCATCTTCAAATTTCTCAACATCAGCATATTTAATATCCATTGCAACAGGCCAGAAAACAATATCTACATGCTTTACAACCTCAAGAATTTTCTCATTGATATCAAGGACAGCAATCTCACATCCTCCACAGGAGGCTGCCCAATAGAAACCTATCTTTAGTTTTTTAAATTGAACAGAAAAATTTTCCACAAAGAAGTTTAAAAAAAAAATTAATTATGTCAAGAAAATTTTTTTATTTTTGCGAATTAATCGCAAAAATGGAGGTTTTACCTAAGTTATTGTACATAAAACCTTACACTGAATTATAATTTCATAAATTTAATTTTTATAAGAAATTACTATAATTTTTTGTTATTTAAACTCTATAAACGCTACTCTTCAAGTGTAAAGGTTACATGACCAGAATTAGGGCAATAATCAAACTCTCCTTCCTTGGAAGCTTCTATTACAATTAAATCAATTATCGGGGGGTCTCCTATATCTTCTACATTGATTCCACATATCATAGTATCTCCTGGTTCAGGCATGGAAATACTATAAAGGGGCATAGAATTATTCCATTTATCATCGCTCCACTGTAGAAGACTGTCTGAAGCACTTTCAAATCCTACTGATATAACATAGTCTGCCCCAATATCATTTACTGTGTAATTCCAGTTTGGTTGAGAAGAAGTAAGGCCGGTATTACTGTTTTGATCTGTGTCCAGAAAAATTCCAAACTCTACATCTTCTTTTGTGTTCCAGTGTTCATAAGTAACAATCATAAACTCTACTATTCCATCACTGTAGCGGGCATAAACTTCTTTTATATCTCCGTTCCAAGAATCGTTAGGGTCTCCAATCACGAGAGGAGTCCATCCCCAAGGTAATGAAGGGCCTATGGTTCTTTCTCTACATCCTGCAAGTATAATTATGAAAATCAATGCAATTTTTTTCATCTTTTCCTCCTTTAATAAATAATTGTCTTTTTAATTTCCTTAAACTCTGGGGTCTCCATGCATACAAAGTATACTCCCTTTGGAATTCCTAAAACAGAAAGGTTGATGAAATATTTACCTGGCTGTTTTACTCCTTTTTCTATTGTAAGAATGTGCCGTCCTGTTACTGAGTATAACTCAATTTTTAAAGGAGAAACCTTAGGTATCTCATAGACAATCATTGGAGAGTTTTTGGTAGATACAGAATATAAGGCAAAACTCAATGGGGTTTCTGAAATTACTATAAAGTTTTCTTTAACCTCCTCATCCACACATCCTTCTGCATTTTCTACTTTTAGTTTAACCGTATAACTTCCTGGTTTTGTATATGTATGGGTTGGGTTTTGCTCTGTAGAGGTACTGCCATCACCAAAATCC
>CAYQJV010000011.1:20821-36428 GCA_964417925.1 uncultured bacterium
TGTATATGTATGGGTTGGGTTTTGCTCTGTAGAGGTACTGCCATCACCAAAATCCCACTCCCAACTCGTAGGATTACCCACAGAATTGTCCGTAAATTGAACCGTAAGCGGAGGAGAACCAGACGTTGGGGAAGCAGTAAAATCTGCAACCGGTGTTTGTTGAACAGAAATAAAATTAGGTTTTATCTCTGTATTTGTACCATCGGATACTGTAAGAGATACCGTATAACTTCCTGGTTTTGTATATGTATGGGTTGGGTTTTGTTCTGTAGAGGTACTGCCATCACCAAAATCCCACTCCCAACTCGTAGGATTACCCACAGAATTGTCCGTAAATTGAACCGTAAGCGGAGAACAACCAGAAGTAGGAGAAGCAGTGAAATCTGCCTCTACACCCTGCTCTTCAACCTTGCAAGTATCTTCCTTTGGAATATACCCTTTTTTTACAGCTGTCACAAACATATCTCCTGAAGTTTGTGGATTTATTGTGAATGAGGCTTTACCATCCCCTCCAGTTATTTCCTTATCATAGACTTCTCCTTTTTTCCACACACATACTGTTACTCCTGAAACAGGGATTCCAGAAGATGCATCTTTAACCACAACTTCAAAATTTTGAGTTCCAGTAGTTATTGGAGAATCAAAGGATAGTTCAAACTCTGATGCCTCATCTGTCCATATCTCTACATAAGGCTCTCCAAGAAGATTAAGAGAGTATTCAATCCAACGATAAGGATTTTCAGAACCTGCATACGAAACATATGTTATTTTAGCATCTGCATGGATTTTTCCAAGGGTAGTAACACCATCTGTAAAAAGTTTCTTAAAAAACTCCTTATCAAATTGCCCTGAATAAAGTTCAGGATGTCCCTCTGCGTACCATCCGTATCTTGAATTACCAATAAAGGCAATACCACCTCCGTTTACTGAATTCACAAAATGCTCTGCTACACAATCATAGTCAATCGCAGCAGCCCAACAACCCATAGAATAAAGAATGGAATATCTTGGTTTATTTGAAAGCCCATCCAGATCTGTTCTACTTAATCCTTCACCGTAGTTATATGCTCCTGTTCCCAAAATATATTGATTTGAATGGTCCGCATGATTTATAATGTTATATCCTTTGTTAAGCTCTGTCAACGCTTTTGTCCTTCCCCAATCCCCATTGTCTTCGTAAAGTTTTTTTATCGGATCAAATGATGCAGGCACATAGTAGTTATCTATCTCATCTTTAAGATATTCTGCATGGGTAATGTCATCCAAGTGGTATGCCATAAAAAGCATTGTAAGTTCAAAATCTTCTGCTGGAGCTTGAGTCTCATAGGTTATTATTTTATCGGAAAATCTCTGTGCTTCTGTAGAACTTTTCACTGGAGCCCTACCTATATAAACGTCAGGATACATATCTATATTATCAGATACTTCCCCATAAGTTCCATCTCCATCTTCATCCCATGAACCATCAAGATCAGCATAATACAGGTCGCATTTAAGACTATCTTCGTCTGGATAATATCCTGCCCCAGAAGTCATTGCATAGGCTGTCCTTACCGGAACTTGATAGGTATCTCCTCCAATAAGTACCCATGCAACTCCCCAGTTGTTTACTGCATCTTTTATGAAATTTCTTATTTTTTCTTGATTATCCTTCCCAGAATAGGAGGAATATATATCCTCTACTTTTACTATGGTATCTTTGTTTCCCTTTTTCGTATTCCAATCCCTTAACTTTACAAATCCATCTGCTATTGCTGAAGTTGTAATAATTACATGAGAATACTCCGGTTCTTCCAATACAGAAGGTATATACATCTCCACATCCTGTGGATTCACAACCATATTTTTAACCTGCTGTTTGAAAAGTGTATCTGTTGTGAACCATTTTTTTACTCCCTTGCTCTTTAAAGAATACTCCACTCTAATAGAAATCTTCTTTCTTAAAAATAATTTTCTCTCGTTTGGTATATACATAAACGGAGAGACCTCCACAGAAACTATTCTATACTTCCTCAAATTCCCTACATGAGCAAGTCTCGCATTAAAAGAAGGAAAAGGAGCGGTAGAAGTATATACCTGTGGTAAAGGCTCGGTAAACTCAACGGGTTTCTTTAAAGAGATGGGAACAGGCCTCTGAGCAGGATATATAAAATACTCCCCAGGAATTTCTGTAATTTCCTCATTTGTTACAAAAACTCTTTTAACTTCTGCATCAAATGGAACACTGAAATGCACATGCTTGATAGGAAGCATTGGATAGCCAGGTATTAAGATATATCCTGATTCAGACTTAATGAAATCATATCCCTTTTTCTTCGTAAATTCAAAATCGCTTAGTTCAAATCTCAGGGTATATTCGATACTTTCACTATATGAAACCGTTGTAATTAAAAATAAAAGAAAGCATATTTTTTTCATTATTCCTCCTTTTTTAAATTATGATTACCATTTTTAAAAAGTCAAGTTAAAAATTTGATTTTTTTTGTATTCTCTGTAAACTTAAAAAAAGGAGGAACAATGGCCCAACAATATACATACTGGGACAACAGAACAGCTTTTGTGCTCGCTTCCATAGGTTCTGCCATAGGACTGGGTAATATATGGAGATTTCCTTATATATGCTACAAATATGGAGGAGGAGCTTTTCTGTTTGCTTATATTATTGCTCTCCTTTTTATAGGAATACCTCTACTAATGCTTGAGTTTGCAATAGGATATAAGATGAAAGCATCTGCCCCTCTTTCTCTTGGAAAAATACATTTTAAACTGGAAGGATATGAAGGAGAACAGCATAAAGTAACGAGAAAAGGAAAATTTGAATGGGTAGGATGGTTTGCATTGCTTGTAGGATTTGGAATTGTAACTTACTATTCTGTTATCATGGGATGGGCTGCTAATTATTTTGTTTATTCCTTCAAACTTTCCTGGGGAGCTGATCCCAAAACATTTTTCTTCAATAAGGTTCTTGCACTTACAGATAACATATTCCATCTGGGTAAAATTCAGTGGGCAATTGTCGCAGGGCTTGCAGTAAGCTGGATATGGATTGTACTTTCCATATGGAAAGGGGCTAAAACGGTAGGAAAAGTGGTATACATCACAGTCATCCTACCTTGGATTCTCATCATCGTTTTTGTCATAAGAGGAATCACTTTACCCGGAGCATTTGAAGGAATCAAATACTATCTTACTCCAAATTTTAAAATGCTTTTAAATCCTGAATTATGGCATGCTGCTATAAGTCAGGTATTTTTTTCTTTAACTGTAGGATTTGGAGTGATGATTGCTTATGCAAGCTTTCTCCCCCCTAAATCTGATATTGTAAACAATGCCTTCTTAATAGGATTTGCAGATGCTGCAACAGCTTATGTAGGAGGATTTGCAGTATTTTCAACACTGGGATATTACGCAAAGATAATGGGGGTTCCTGTAGCAGAAGTGATGAAGAGCGGTCCAGAGCTTGCTTTTGTTACCTATCCAACGATTATAAATCATCTTCCTCTTGCTCCTCTTTTTGGTGCATTATTCTTTTTGATGCTTTTAACCCTTGCAGTGGATTCTGCATTCTCACTTGTTGAAGCAGGAGTTGCAGGATTAATGGATAAATTCAAAACGAAAAGGGAATATACCAATATAGGAATTGCAGTAATTGCATTTCTTATTGGAATAATATATACCACAGGAGGTGGGTTGTACTGGCTTGATATGGTGGATCATTTTATGAATCACTTCGGACTTTTTATAGTCGCATTTCTTGAATCAATTATAATAGCATATGTTTATAAAGCTGAAAACCTAAGAAAATTTGCAAACTCTGTTTCTGAAATAAACGTAGGAAAATGGTGGGATGTTTCTATAAAATATATAGTACCTGTATTCTCAATAGTTCTTTTATCCTATTCTTTTAGAGAGGTCATTATATCTCCGTATGGAAACTATCCAAGACTTGCAGAGTTTATAG
The DNA here is from genome assembly GCA_964417925.1 of uncultured bacterium. Taxonomy (GTDB): domain Bacteria; phylum Hydrothermota; class Tepidihabitantia; order B3-TA06; family CAYQJV01; genus CAYQJV01. Next base: position 24,783 of record CAYQJV010000011.1, read on the forward strand.
GCGGATGGCTTGTAATAGGAGGATTTCTTATCGTTTCAATAATTCTTTCGCGAATAAAAACAAAGGAGGAATAATGCACTGGACAGGATGGTTAACATTTATAATTGCCACTGGAATACTTTTTGGCGGAATTATATACAGCATAGTAATGGCAATAAAAAGATAAGATAATTGTTAGTTTACATAGCAAATTTTTTAATAGCAGTAGCATTAGTAATGTCCTTTGTATATATGCCTGTTTTTGTAACTGAAATCACAGGATCAGTAAAATACGCAGGTATTGCTCTGTCCTTCTATCAGATATTTTATTTCTTTTCTGGGGTCTTTTTAGGAAGAGCGGGTGATTTTATAAAAAGAAAATGGTTGATGATCATCGGCATATTTTTAGGCACGACAGGTTTTTTGTTTCTATATTTTATAAAGAATTTTTTCCAAATTCTCTTGCTGAGAATAATTGCAGGAATTGGAATGGGAATGCTCCCAGGAGCAATGACAGCCTATGTGTATGAGCAAAAAATGCATCTTGGATTCTTTACTGCTTTAGGATCCTTAGGATGGGGAACAGGATCTTTAATAACAGGAGTTATAGGTTTTAAGAAGGAACTATTCTTTATCATCTCTTCTATCCTTCTTTTGAGTTCTGTCTTACTTTTCTTTCTAAAAGAACAGAAATTTAAACCACTCAAAGCAAAGTTTTTCTCTTTTGAAGTGGTAAGAAAAAATCTCAGACTTTATTTTTCCTTCTTCTTAAGACATACAGGAGCTTTTGCAGTATGGGCAGTATATCCTCTTTTCTTAAGAGCCCTTGGGGCAAATGCATTGTGGATAGGAATAATTTACAGTGTAAATCCGTTTCTCCAGTCTATATTTATGCTTTTTGTGAGGAAACTGGATTCTGAACTTGCGGTTAAGTTGGGACTTTTCCTCTCATTTGTTACATTCATTTTATTTTATAAGGCAGTCAACCATTTTGAAATACTTCCTTATCAAGTTGTACTTGCCTCATCCTGGTCTCTTCTATATCTGGGAAGTCTTTACTATCTTTTGAAAAAGAATATTGAACGTTCCACTGTCACCGGTGTGTTAAATGGAATAAGTGGTTTATGTGGGACTATCGGGCCGTTGATCGGCGGATACTTAGCCGAAATATCTTTAAGAACTCCTATTATATTTGCCCTCTTTATGTCAGCTGCTGGGCTTTTTGTATTTTCAAAGAAATGAAGAAATACGATCTTGTAATAATAGGAGGAGGACCTGCAGGTTCCTCTGCTGCATTGTATGCATCTCTCCACGGAATAAAAGCTCTTGTTGTAGAGAGGAAAAAAATCCCAGGAACGCCTGTGTTATGTGCAGAGGGAGCATCAGTAAAAGGAATAGAACTTGTTATAAAAAAAATTAAAAATTGTTGGATTGCCAATAAAACCAATAAAGTATTTTTTAAGGGACCAAACCATAAAAGCTTTACTGTAAGATTCTCATCACCTGGATATATACTGGAGAGACGAGTTTTTGATAGAGACCTTCTTGCTATCGCATCAGATAAAACGGATGTAATGATAGAAACAGAAGCTACACAGGTCTTAGAAAACACTGTATACGTGGAACATAGAAAAAAAAGGGAAAAAATACATTTTGACTTCCTCATAATTGCCGAAGGAATAGAGTCAAAAATAGCAAGAAGTCTTAACTTAACAACGCCACTTAAACTTTCACAAATCCATTCATGTGCTCAATATCTCATTGCAGGTATAAATATAGACGCTTCTGGAATCACCCTTATCCTGGATAGGGAAAAATGCCCTGGAGGGTATATATGGATATTCCCCAAAGATGAGAATCTTGCAAACATAGGACTTGGAATAGCACCTTTTCTTACTGACAAACCAGCACACTACTTTCTTAACAGTTTCATAAGAGAAAATTTTCCAAATGCCAAAATAATAGAAAAAAGCGGGGGATTTGTATCTGCAGTAGTGATGAAAGGATTTGGAAAAAAGAATATTCTTATCGCAGGAGATGCAGGAAGATTGATTGATCCAATGTCAGGAGCAGGAATTGTAAATGCAATGCTTTCAGGTAAATTAGCAGTGGAGTCAATTGTAGACTCAAAGACAACAGAAATCCATAAAATATATAATAAAAAACTTGAGAAAGCATTTGTAAAAAACTTAAGATTTAATGAAAAGATGAGAAGAATATTCTTAAAATTAAAAAACGATGATTTTTTAACAATTTTTGAGTTTGGAGAGGAGTACTTGGAAAAAGAAAAAATAGAAAAATTTGATTTAAAAAGGATATGGAGAATGATAGTAAAATATTCACCAAAATTTTTAAAAATGGCAGGTAAAATAGTATGGTAATTTATTCTCTTTTTTTACTATCTCCATTTCTGAAAACTGGCATAGGAGCATTCTTTGGTATTGATTCTTATTACAAAAAGATCTCTTACGTTGTATTTGGTATCGAAGAACAACTCCCAGCCAAAAAATATCCATTTGGAATTGGAGGGAAAATAATGCTTGAATTTGAATCTGCTGAAAAACTACCTTCTTTAAGAGAAGAAGTCTTATTACAGACAAAAACTAAATGTACCTATAGTGTTGGATTCTTTATGTTACTTGATTTTTTAAGTTTCAAAAGAGCAGGAATTTCTATTTCCAAAAATTACAAAAATTACTGTGTATTCTTCTTTATCGGACATGAAATAAAAGATGAAGAAATGACAGGATGTATGGGAAGTGGAATAGAATTTTATTATGCAGAACTTCTTCTCTCGGAACTCTATATTGGAGTGAGTAAAAATCGAAAGAATCATGAAAAAGAATTTTTTGTAAACTTTAAAGTTGGATTTTTAAGATGAAAAAAAACGTCATTGTATTTTCAGGAGTAATCGCTGTACTTTTAAATTGTGGAATATTGCTTGACACAGCAAAGGTAAGAAATGGAATTTCCTATGGAGTTGGTATAGGTTCATATCTTCAACCAGTAAGTTCTGAAAAATATCGTTACGAAACTCCTTATTTTTACATCGCAGGATTCCTTACGTATGGATTTAAAGCATCACGAAAATTCCCAGGTATTGAAATTGGATACAAATCATATATTTTTGGTATTACTCCCAAAACAGTAGATTATGATTTCATTTCAAACCTATCTTTCTCATCGTGGAGTATAAAACTGCAATTACCTGAAAATCCTTATAGTGATCTTGCATTTATGGTTGATTTCTGGGGACTTTCTCCATATCAATTCTCTTTTATAATGAGTAAAAACTTCAGAAAAAATTCTTTTTCTCCGTTTTTTAGAATTGGATTTAGTTATCCTTCAATATTAAGAGTAACCTCTGGAATAGAAATCCTGCGATATAGAAAACACCTATTCGTAGGCATTGATTTTGCTTCTATTTTAGAAGAAGAAAAAAATACTTTGGGTTTATATACAGGAATAATGTTCAGCAAATAAAAATCATTTCAAAAGGCTAAAAGGATAAAAGATAAAAAAGCCGATTGAAATTCCAGAAAGAATTGCAGAAAGAAATCTAAAAATATTAGAACAACAAAAACCTATTTTTTCAATAACCAATCCTCCAACAGAAAAAATGAAAAATAAAAGATAAAAAGAAAAAAATTTCTTAAATGAATATCTGATAAAAAGGTTGTAAAAAGAGAAAACTGTAAACCCTGTATAAATCCCAAAGCATCTTGAGCATACGGGAAGTGGATAGCTTCCAATAAAAAAAGACCTGTGAGGATTCTGATGGCAGAATGCCGAAAAAAAGGTATAAATAAAATCAAGTTTAAACAGAGGGGCAAGAATAATCACTCCCAAAAGTAACACAGCAAAGATAAAAAAAGTAATTTCAGAAATACCTTTTTTAAGTTTCACTTAATAAATCTATAAAACTCTGAAGCACCAAGAATACCTGCATTTTCTTTTAATCTTGAGATAACTATTCTTAGCTTCCTCTTCTTCAAAGGTATTAAGTATTTTTTGATATGTCTTTTTATTGGTTCAAGTATAAGCCTTCCTGCTTTACTTATACCTCCTGACACAATTATCACAGAGGGATCTATCAATTGAATAACTTGAGCAAGAGTATATGCTATTTTTTCTCCAGCATAATCAAAAACCTTCACAGCAACTTTATCTCCTTTCCTTGCTTCCTTTGCTATCTCCTTCGGAGAAAACTTTTTATACTTAATCAACGTTGATCTTTCTTTTTTCATCAATCGTTTTGCATATTGAACAAGGTACTCTGCCCCCACGTATCTTTCCAAACACCCATTTTTACCACATTTACAAATAGGACCTTTTGGATCTATTGTAATATGCCCAAATTCCCCTGCTGTATCATTCTCACCAGTGATGAGTTTACCATTTATTATAAATCCTCCTCCTACACCTGTGCCTAAGGTGAAAACAAAAAGATCGTTAACCCCATATCCACCATAAAGGTATTCTCCTACCGCTATTGCATTTACATCATTCCCCATATGTACCGGTATTTTTAAAAAACTTTCCATTTTCTCTTTCAACCTTACATTTTTCCATAAAGGAAGATTAGGAGAAGCTCTAACAATTCCCTTTTTATGATCAATAAAACCTGCAATGCCAATTCCTATCCTTTTTATATTTTTTACCCCTAATTTTTTGATCTCAGAAACAACTACTTCTATAAGAACCTCTGGAGACGCCTTGGAAAGAGCAGGTATTATTTTTTTTGATATGATCTTACCTTCTTTAACTATCCCTATTTTTATGTTTGTTCCCCCTATATCAATTCCAACATTCATGGAGTAATGTTGGTTTCTTTTGTATATGCCTTTTTTATAATCTCAATGTAATAATCCTCAGGCTCCTTATTTCTCCTCTTCATCACTTTCTTAAGAGTATCAATGAGTTTGTTAAATTGATATATCTCTTCCTTTCCCCATGCAAAAGAAGGAACCTCCTTAGGAGTCACACCTCCTCCAAAAATATTTGCAAATATACCTATGACGGTACCTGTATTGATGAGTGTACCTATTCCTGTTTTTGTGTGATCTCCTATTATACACCCAAATTTGAGCATTCCCGTATCTATTGTCTTCCCTTTCAAACTTATTTTTACATTACTATAATTGTTCTTTAAATCAGAATTAGTGGTCAATGCACCAAGATTCACCCATTCTCCAATATATGCATGACCAATAAATCCTTCATGATGCTTATTGGAGTATCCATGAAAAATACTTGCCTCTACTTCTCCCCCTATTCTACATACCTCTCCTATAACACAAGCGGGTCTTATTTTTGCACCATCAATTATCGTTCCTTTCCCTATAAAACAAGGACCTTCAATAATTGTAGGACCTTTTATCAATACTTTTTCGTCTATAAAAATTTTTCCTTTTCTTGCATCAAGGATCACCCCTGCTTCTATTTTAGAATCTTTTCCCAAGTATAAATTATCCCTCTCATAGATGAATACTCCTTCATCTATTACTCCCTCTATTCCTTTCTCCTCTATATCTTCTTTGATAAGTTCTTCTATATCTTTTATTATCTGCCAAGGATACGAATACTTTTTTGCCTTTATTTTTATCCTTTCTGCATCAGGACAGGTTAAGTCTTGAATCTCAATTTGATCTTTTTTTACAATTCCTGCAAATCCCACTACTTCTTCGTCCTCATTAATAAATACAGCTTTTTTACTTACCTCAGGAATTTCGTAATAAACTACATTTGCTTTTAAGAAAAGATGAATTTTTGAAGAATCCTCTACTTTATTTACAAGGACCTTAGAATATCTTTCTTTTACATATTGTTCAAACTCTTTTCTTACTATTACCCCTGTTACTTCTATCTTTTTCCTGAGTTTCTCAAAAAAATTAAACCTACCGCATTTTATTTCAAAAAGAGGTCTTAAAAGAGTCAAAGGATAAAAATTTTCCCATTCGTCTTCAACAAGATATATACTCAAACCTTCTCTATATATTCACCAGTCTCTGTTTTAATCTTTACTTTATCTCCTTTATTTACATGGGGGGGAACCTGAATTTTAAGTCCTGTTTCAAGTATTGCAGGTTTATACTGAGCAGAAGCAGTAGCATGTTTTATTGTAGGTTCTGTATCTATTACTTCAAGAATAACCTCTTTGGGAGGTTTTATCCCTATTGGCTTTCCTTCAAAGAACTGCACATAAACTCTTACATTGGGTGTAAGATAGTATTTATTTTCTCCCACAGCCTCCACAGGCAACGAAATTTGTTCATAATTCTCTATATTCATAAAATAGTAAAATTCATTATCGTTGTATAAAAACTCCATCTCCACCTCTTCAAGAGTTGCTATTTCAACCTTCTCATCTGAGAAAAATCTTTTTTCAAAAGCATCTCCTGTTTTTAAATTTCTTACTTTTAATGTTATCTTTCCTGTACCTCTTCCAAGAGTAATATGACGTCTTTCAAGCACAATATGGGGTTCTCCATCAATAACAATACACATACCTGGCTTAACCTGGGTTGCTGGTATCATATTACCTCCTTTGGTTCAATCCCAACTTTACGAAGTTTATCATAGAAAAGTTTTTTTATTTCTTCAATTGCCTCCTTTTCTTTTGCTTCAAATCTTAACACAAGAACAGGCTGAGTATTAGAAGCTCTTACAAGCCCCCATCCCTTTTTTGTAACCACTCTCACCCCATCTATAGTAATCACATTGTAACCGGCAAACTCCTTTTTTAATTTCTCCACCACATCAAACTTTATCTCATCCGGGCATTCAATCCTTATCTCAGGAGTGGATACATAACATGGAATCTCTTTTAATAACTCTGAAATTTTCTTCTTTTTATTATCCATTATGCGAAGAACACGAAGTGAAGCATAGATCGCATCATCAAAACCAAAGTATTCATCTGCAAAAAATACATGCCCCGACATCTCTCCTGCCATTAGAGCATTTTCTTCCCGCATCTTTGCTTTTAAAAGAGAATGACCTGTTTTATACATTATAGGTATCCCGCCTTTTTTCTTTATGTATTCAACTATTCCTTCTGAACATTTTACATCAAAAATTATTTTTGCTCCTGGGTATTTTTCAAGTACTTCAGAGGCAAGTAAAGCAAGCAACCTGTCTCCAAAAACAAGATTGCCTTCTTCATCTATTATGCCTATCCTATCCCCATCTCCATCATATCCTATGCCAACATCCCTTTTCTCATCCTTAACTATTTCTGAAAGTTCCCTCATGAACTTTGGAACCGTAGGATCGGGTAGATGAGCGGGAAAATTACCGTCGGGTTCAAGATTTATATAATGAATGTCAAAATTAAAGGGAGAAAAAAGGTTCTCAAGTAAAACCCCCACTGCTCCATTCCCAGGATCAATGGCTATTTTAAATTTGGTGTCAAATTTGAACTTTTTATGCATATAATTTATATAATCAGGAATAGGATCCTTCTTCTCTATTTTACCTTTTCCTTTTTCAAAATCCTTCTTTTCTAAAAGTTCTCTGAGTTTCTGTATTTCCTCTCCATAGATGCTTGTCTTATTCATACAAACCTTAAATCCATTGTATTCCTTAGGGTTATGACTTCCTGTTATCATTACTCCTGAATCAGTATCGTAGTAGTTTATTGAAAAATAAAGCAATGGTGTAGGGATTAGCCCAAGGTCTACCACATCAACACCTGTTGATATAATCCCATCTATCAGATTATCCCTCAATCTGGGAGAAGAAAGTCTTGCATCCCTTCCTATAAATGCCTTTCTCTTACCATGCCTTTTAATATATGTACCGTATGCCTTGCCTATTGCTATTACAACTTCTGGAGTTAAATCTCTATCTGCAATGCCTCTTATATCATACTTTCTGAAAATAAGTGGATTCACCTGCATGAATTTATACCTTATGTATTTATTATTTTATTATTCCAAGCCAGTCTCTCAGCAGAAACTGCAATCTTCCTATAAGGAGAGAAACTCTTGCCATTACTGTAAGTCCGAAAGTAGCTCCAAATCCTATCATTATAAATACGATACCAACCCTTCCTACTTTTCCCATCCATCCTGTTTCTTTTCTTGAGAAGAAGAAATACATAAGAGTGGATATAACACCTATAAAAATAACCACACTCCATATCCCAAGCCATACATTTTCAGAAAATGTATGGGGTACAATAATTGTATTCTGAATTTGTTGTAAAATGCTCGCTTGAAATATAAGTGGAATACTTACACCTGCAGTCCACCCAAGCACTACTGCAATAGGAATTCTTACAAGCCATGAAACCTTAGGAATGAATCTGGTAATATAAAAAATACCTACTATAGTTGGAATAATGTACCACAGATTACCTTCTTTAACCAAAGGAATCCATACATTAGGGTAGAACATATTGTGCCATGTAAGGGCAACTCCATATCCAGCTGAAATTCCTACAAACAGATGTTCTGCAAACTTATAAAAGGGATTATCTTTATAAAGGAAGGAGTATATAAAAAGTGTTAAAATTGCAGCAACCCAAATCCAGGGATCAGTGGATATGTTCATTTCTTCCTCCTTGTTGCAAAATAACTTATATTTGCAAAAATTACAAATATCATCATAACAAGTAAGGCTCCTGAAACAGCAGGCATAGATTGAGTAGCTCTTTTAAATACCCCTGGAGTAATATAACCGTACTTATGTTGCTCTACCATATTCTCATACTCTGCTGCTGCCTTCATCCCTACAAGTAATCCCACAAGCTGTTTGGTAGGAAGAAATGGATATGCATCAGCAGCTGACACTGCAGTTACTCCTGCTCCCACAGGTACACCAAACTTTGTATGGGCATAAGTAATCCAAGTAGCATATCCAGGTGATCCAGCAGAGAGAGAAATTATCAATCCTATTTGTTTATAATTCTTTATCTTCTGTATCAAAGGTAAAGAATCTACAGGGGTTCCGTAATAATCAAGAGGAAAAGCCTGAGAAATAAAGTTTCCCATGCTCAACATCACTGCAGAGGGAGGCCATTTCCATCCTAAATAGACGTAATCCTTTCCGTATTTTTTATTATACTCCTTAGCAATTGTTCTTAATGCCTCCTCTCCAAGACCTGTTCCTGTCTGCCATATTGCAAGGCCTATTACAGGAATGTCTCTTGCAAATGCATGTCTAATTATGGCTTCAAGCATAGGATATAATTCAGGACTGGATTGAGGATCAAAATCAACAGAAATCATCAAAGCCTTTCCAGTACCTTTTAAACTTTCTACAGCCTCAAACAACTGTCTGGTACGGGGCAATCCCCTAACACTGGGTAATTTAACTGTGGTAATAAGCGGAACTATAACTACAATTGCAAGCACAAGGTATATAATTCTTCTGTCTATCTTTCCTAAGACTTCAAAAAACTTCATCTTCCACCTCCTGCTCCAAGATAACCCCGTTCAATTCCAAGAATTATCTTAAGTGATGTGGCTATACCTCCAAGAGCAGCTCCAAGTACAATACCTCTTTTAGCAGCAAGGTTTGGAACACTTAAAAGCCATTCTGTAAAATCCCCTAAGATACCCCAGTTATAAAGGACTACACTACCCATTACAATAAATGCAGCAATTAGAAGAAGTGTTGCCTCCAATGTTCTTGCTCTAAATGCTCTATAAGAAGCTGAAGCCAGATAAAAAGCAAGCATTGAAAACATAGTTGCTCCCAAGGGAACTTGAATAAAGGCATACAGAAGGTCAAATAAGGGAACACGTACCCCATGGTAGGAAATTTTAAATAAATCAGCGCCTTTAAAAATGCCTAATACAGACATTACCACCAAAGCCACAAGAGTAACAATACTATATATCCAGTCTGCTCTTCTTCTTTTTATCCGTAGGTAATGGTGATTCACCAAACTACCTATGGAAAGGACAAGAGCAAAACTCGTAATGGCAATAATCCATTTTTGGCTAAAATTAAAGAAATCCTCCGAGATCTTATGAGGAATAAAAAATTGTACCATCATTATAATACCCAATACAAGAGTTATCGCTAATGGTATTCTTCTCTGCATACTACCTCCTTATCCCAGAACTTTGAATAAGGATAAAACCCATTTACTCATCCCTAATAAAGATAAAACCGATCCAAGAATAATCAGCGCCATTATAGTTGCTTTACCATAATCCTGTCCTTTTATTGTACCTACAAGAGTAGGTTCTCTTGAAATATAGGCTGAAGCAGCATACAACTCCTCTCCAATTATAGTATAATCACAAGAAGTAATAAAGAAAGGTAGCTGTGCTATTGCATCTGTACCTGCTATTTGAATTGCTCCTGTTTGAGCTCCAACCTCTGCCAAAAGAAGTGCCTCAGCATAGAACATTCCCATAAAGAAATTTGCAGCAGGCTTTTCCCTAACCATTATTCCATTTACTGCTGAGGTATAACCAAACTGTGATCCTGTAACATAGAATACACTATCTGGATTAAATGCATCGGGTCTTCCAACATCGGTATAAGCCTCCTTTACGATCTCTCTTGTCACAGTATACACCACAGGATCCCTATTGGGAACTATAATAGGTATATCATATTCTGCTGCTTTTTTAGCAATACCCGGTAGAATATTTATTGCAGCAATAGTAGCAACGTCAGAGATACCTGTGGCACTTGGAATGTAAAGTATAGGTCTTCCCATTTCGGTAGCCCTACCCACTGCTTCATCTATCTTTTCTAATCCTGGAATCTTTCTCAGATATATATTTTCACCTTTTTTGGCTTTATTTACAAAGTACATTACATATCCAAAAAACAACAACATCGCTACAAGTACATTTATCTTTCTGGGATCAAACCATTGAGGCCGAGGAACAGCGGGAGGGGAAGGCGCCGAAAATACCATTGTATCCCCAAGAAAAGCTGCCACCTTATATACGTATTCTTTACCGTTTACCATTGTGGTATCATAATCAACATATTTATTAACTCCTGATGCAACTCTCCACACCTCTTTGAATTCCTCTCCTTTCTCTGCTCTCCATATTGAATAACCATCTATTATTTTATCATCGGGAGAAAGCCTCCACTCCACTGTGATACTTTGACCTTTATCATAAGGAGTATCATAGGCTTTTACACTTGAGGGAGGTCTTATTGCAGGTTTTAGTGTATCTCCTCCCTCAGGAGGAGGTTGTGAAAATAGAAACAGATAAAAAATCCACATTAGAACACCTCCTTTTTTAAAAACGGTTCATCACATATACACGGCATTTTACCACATTTTGGACATCCATTGCCATACTTTTTAGTAGATACCTCCTCCAAATTGACATCCATAAGATTGGCAAGACTACACAACCATGCAAACACATCTGCAAATTCATTTTCAACTTTTTCTTTTTCTTTTTCTTTTTGTTTAAAGGATTTAGCAAGCTCTCCAACCTCTTCTACAAACCAAATAAATGTTTTTTCAAACCCTCGTTTTGAATCTTTATGATAAAATGTCTTTTTTATAAGATGTTGAAACTCGTTTATAGTGAGCATTAATTTAATAATACATTAAACATATTGATTGTCAAGTAAATGTAGAATTCCATAACATTTTGGACTGAAGTTTATTCTTTACCCACCTGTTCAAAAAGTATTTTATTAAACTTCTCCATAAAATCCCTCGCACTCCTACTA
>CAYQJV010000012.1:0-34468 GCA_964417925.1 uncultured bacterium
AAGGGGTTGGAAAATTTAACAAATGTTCTGCCATTGCTCTGGTTTGGATTCGCCGTTTATGGAATGTCTGCATTGAAACTTTGGGGATTACCGATAATTTCCATTCTTTATCTGTTATTTGCCATCATAATGCTGGTATTCGTTGTAAAGCAAGTGCGGCTAAGTGATGACCATGAAGACAAAACTTCAAAAAATAGTGAAGATTCTATCAGAGAAATACGAAATCAACGAGTGGTGGGGAAGATATACTCCGTTCGAAACATTAGTTGGCATAATCCTCTTCCAGCGAACATACTGGAAGAACGTGAAAACTGCCATCGAGAGATTTGCCGAGAGGTTTAACTGTATTGAAGATGTGGCAAAGGCAAATGTGAAAGAAATTGAGCAAGTTATTAAACCGGCTGGTCTGTATAAGGTCAGAGCCAGAAGAATAAAAAATATCGCCAGAGACTTGATTGAAAAATAGGATGGAAAGTCAGGTAAAATATTGAATCTCCCCTACGATGAAGCCAAGAAAAAACTTACCTCAACAAAGGGAATTGGGCCTAAAACCGCAGATGTCTTTTCAATGGCGATTAAAGGTATGTGTGTACGAGAAACACCTGATAGTGGGTATATTATTGTGGAAACTCTTTATCCTCAATTAAGCTACGGTGATGTCTATATTTTGAAGAGCGATAGCTTGGAGGACATACTCTGGGCTCGCACCTATGAAAAGATGAATGTAGATGAATGGGGCTCATCGGTACAAGTTACTCGAGATGGTGGTTATATCATTGTCGGAGGTAAAGGCGGAGCGGTAAGAGATCTTTATCTCCTCAAAGTAGATAGCCTCGGAGACACCTTATGCACTCGGACCTATGGAGATGAGGGTGATGAATGGGGAGCATGTATCGAACCCACAAATGATGGAAATTACATCATCGCTGGAGGTACCCATTCTTACGATGCCGGGTATAGTGATATCCGGCTTTTAAAGGTCAATCCATCGGGTGATACCTCTGAATCAATACCTTTGGAGGGTCAAGTTATGAATGGGGTTATTCTGTCCAACAGATCTTCGATTTGGTTACATTATTACAGGATGTACAGAATCTTTTGGCGCTGGAGGTGAAGATGTCTACCTTGTGAAAACCGATAGCTTAGGGAATACCATTTGGACTCGTATCTATGGAGGTGGAGACAGAGGTTACTTTGGCGACAACGTCCGACCTTAGGTATATTATTTTAGGATATACCGGATCCTTTGGGGCTGGTGGTTCTGACTTCTACCCAATCAAGACCGACACCGCGGGAAATGTGGGAGTTGAAGAAACTATCTGGCAATCTCTTCCAGAGAGCTTTTATCTTGGTCAAAACTATCCCAATCCATTTAACTCCGTCACCACTATTCCTTATAAGTTGAATATAACGCACGGTTGGAGGGTAAAGGTTTTTCACTCACCAGGATGATGTTCCTCTGAAGGTAGCCACTGCCCTAATATAAGGGAGGACAAAAATTTTTGAAGAATTTCAAAAAGACATTGGATTGATTACCTTGAAAAAAGGTAAATTTATGGATTAAAGTTAAGGGCTTTGGGATCCTTTACCTCGGGCGCCAAAAACAAAGAGGAAGAGATATAAAGTGCGAGGGATTTTATGGAGAAGTTTAATAAAATACTTTTTGAACGGATGGGTAAAGAATAACCCCTCGCGGCCAAAATGTTATGGAATTCTACAAAAATTTGACTTTTCAACAGTTTATATGTATAATTTATCTATGTTCAATCGTCAAAAAAGGAGATGGAGTTGGTAACATTTAAGGGTGGTGTCCATCCCCCTGAATGGAAACATCTTACTACACATAAGAAAATAGAGAAAATGCCCCCTCCTAAGGAGGTAATAATTCCTCTTTCCCAACATACTGGAACACCTGCGACTCCTCTTCTTTCCCCTAAGGATAAGGTAAAAGTAGGAACAAAAATAGGAGAAATAGCAGGAAAGATTTCTGTGCCTGTGCATTCCTCTGTATCAGGAGTTATAAAAGACTTAATCTACTACCCCCATCCTGCATTACCAAAACCTGTTCTTTCCTATGTAATTGAAAACGATGGAGAAGATACTCTTGATGAGTCAATAAAAGAACGGAAAAATTATTTATCCCTTTCAAAGGAAGAACTACTTGAGATAATAAAGGATGCAGGAATTGTAGGACTTGGAGGAGCAGCATTTCCCACCCATATTAAACTTTCCCCTCCCCCTTCCTATAAAATAGATACTATAATCATTAACGGTGCAGAATGTGAACCATTTTTAACAGCAGATGATAGATTAATGCAGGAGAGACCTCAGGATATTATTGAAGGAGCAAAAATCATTGCGAAAATTCTTGGTGTAGAAAATGTAATTTTTGCAATTGAAGAGAATAAGCCTAATGCAATTAAAGAAATGGAAAAAACGGTTAAGGATTTTAAAGCAGCAAAAATTGTTATTTTAAAAACAAAGTATCCTCAGGGAGCTGAAAAACAACTTATAAAAGCAATTCTCAATAGGGAAGTCCCAAGAGGAGGACTTCCCTTCATGATAGGAGTAGTTGTCCAGAATGTTGGAACTGCTGTTTCAATATATGAGGCAGTAAGGTTCAATAAACCGTTGTATGAAAGGGTTATTACTGTTACAGGAGATGGCGTAAAGGAACCCAAAAATCTAATAGTAAGAATAGGAACAAAGATCAAAGATGTTATCTCTTATGCAGGCGGTTACAATGGTGGTGCATCAAGGATAATAGCGGGTGGTCCAATGATGGGAATCGCTCAAACATCCGATGAAACAGTCATTGTAAAAGGGACTTCAGGAATTGTAGTGTTAAAAGATGCAGGAAAAGTATATCCCGAGGGTCCATGTATAAGATGTGCAAGCTGTGTTGACGTATGCCCAATGGGACTTGTACCTACAGAACTTGTAAGATATGCGCAGACCGATAGGCTTGACCTTGCAGAAAAATGGGGCATCCTTGACTGTATGGAATGTGGAAGTTGTGCCTACGTGTGCCCATCCCATATAAAAATAGTCCAGTGGATTAAATATGCAAAAAATGAAATCTTTAAAAAGAGGGCTAAAAGTGGAAAAAAATAAAACCTTAGTTGTTTCCCCTGCTCCTCATTTTCATAAAGGAACAAGTGTTGAAAAAGCAATGTGGGGAGTTGTCATAGCCCTTATCCCCTCATTTATAGGTGCAATATACTTTTTTGGATGGTATTCTGGAATGCTTGTTCTACTCAGTGTTATCTCTGCAGTTATCACCGAAGCAATATCTCAAAAACTCTTTGGAAGAGAAATAACTATAAAAGATGGAAGCGCAGTAGTGACAGGTATCCTTCTTGCTTACAACCTTCCTCCAACAGTTCCATGGTGGATGCCAGTTGTTGGTTCATTCTTTGCAATTCTCGTTGTAAAACAATTCTTTGGAGGTTTAGGCTATAACTTTTTGAATCCAGCTCTTGCAGCAAGGGCATTTTTAATGGCATCCTGGCCTTCCTTAATGACCGATTTTTCAAAAGTGAAAGTTCATGGGGGAGTGATATCTGGAATAACTGGAGCAGGCAATAAACTACTGGATGCTGTAACCTCTGCAACACCTCTTGGAGTTGTAAGAGCTGTTAAAACAGTATTATCCAATCCCCTCTCTCCTGCAGAAAAAATATATGCTGCAAAACTTACGGTAAAATATCTAAATTCTTGGGATACTATAAAACACCTGCTTTTTGGAAATATAGGAGGAGTTATAGGCGAAACCTCTGCATTACTTTTGCTTTTAGGAGCTGTTTATCTTCTTGTCAGAGGAATAATCAACCTGAGAATTCCGGTTGCATATATCTTAACGGTCTTTATTTTAACGGGAATTTTCCATCTCTTTGGATGGACTCCAGTAAATCCTCTGTTTCATATCCTTGCGGGAGGATTAATACTTGGAGCATTTTTCATGGCCACAGATTACGTAACATCGCCTGTCACTCCACTTGGACAGTGGATATTTGGAATAGGATGTGGAGTACTTACGGTTCTCATAAGACTATGGGGAGGCTATCCAGAAGGAGTTTCTTATTCCATACTTTTAATGAATGTTGCAACTCCTTTAATAGACAGATATACAAAACCAAAAATTTTGGGGAGTAAAAAATGAAACTTGAATTAAAAATGGTGCTTGTACTTTTTTTTGTCGCTGTTATTTCTGCAGGACTTCTATCCTTTGTATATGAAAAAACATCCAAGGTTATAGAAAAGCAAAAAACAGAAAAAGTCCAAAACGCTCTTCAAGAGTTACTACCCTGTGCAACGACATTTGAAGAGAAAGAAAAA
Organism: uncultured bacterium; assembly: GCA_964417925.1. Lineage (GTDB taxonomy): Bacteria > Hydrothermota > Tepidihabitantia > B3-TA06 > CAYQJV01 > CAYQJV01. Next base: position 4,339 of record CAYQJV010000012.1, read on the forward strand.
AATACTGTGTGGATAGGATATAAAAATGGCAAAAAAATAGGAATTATCTTTAAAATAGCTCCAAAGGGATATGGAGGACCTATAGAAACAATGGTTGGAGTAGACATAGAGGGTAAAATAACAGGAGTAAGGTTTGCCTCTGCTGCAGAGGGTTTAAAAGAAACCCCTGGCCTTGGGATGAGAATTCTTGAACCTTGGTTTAAAAATCAGTTCATAGGAAAAAAGGAAAATGATTTATACATTGAAAAGGAAGGTGGAAAAATTCAAGCAATAACTGCTGCAACAATTACTTCAAAAGCAGTGACCGATGGAATAAGAGAAGGAATAAAAAAATACATGCACTATCTTAAAGACAAAAACACAAACAAAAACTCTGAAGAAGATAAAACAGAAGAAGAAAAAGTGATTGACGAAATTAAAAAAACTTTTAGAATAAAACCTGTAGAAATAAAGGATGGAATATACAAAGTAAACGAAGAATACATCGTCATAGAAAGAGCGCAAGGATTTTCAGGAAATTTCTGGGTGGTGGTTTTCTTTACTAAAGAAAAGAAAATCAAACAGGTCTACATACCCTCCTATGGATTCCACGAAACCGAAGGTTTTGGCTCGAAATGTAAAGAAGAAAAGTTCTTAAACAAATTTCTGAACAAAAATATGAAGGAGATTAAAAATGTAGAAGTAATAACAGGTGCTACTATTACTTCAGAAGCAGTGAAAGAGGCAATTATCAATGCTTTTTCGAAATTAGAGCAACTTTCCACCAAAGAAAAATAATTAATAAATAGTTGACTTTTTACAAATTTTGATTAAAATTAATACACATAAAGGAGGGCCCGTAGCTCAATTGGGTAGAGCAGCTGACTCATAATCAGCGGGTTCCAGGTTCAAGTCCTGGCGGGCCCATTTGTCCCCAAAACAAAAAAGATTATGTTGGCGGGTGTTCTTAGCTAAGGAACATCCTATAAAAACAGCAATTGTAGGAATTTTTCTATTTTTTCTTTCTATATTTATACTAAAGGTCTTTGGAACATTCTTTTTGTTTGTAAGTCTTCTCGTACTTTTTGGTACATTAAATCCTTATTTTGTGCCCATAAGTTATGAATTTACAGAGGAAGAAATAGTGGTTAAAAAGTTTTATTATACCTTGAGGAGACCATGGAAAGAATTTAAACGAGTAGAGCTACTGAAAAATGGAATTTTGTTAAGCCCTTTTAAAAAAAGAGGATTCCTTGATAATTTCAGAGGTATACACATTCTTTTTCCAAAAGACAAAAAACTTCAGTTAAAAATAGTAACTTATGCAAAAACAAGGATAGAACAAAAAAATAAATAAAATCTATGTTTCTTTACCTCTTAAAACAATGTTTGAAATCTTTTCTTTAATCCTGCATATAGAACATATCCCCACAGTGGTAGGATATCCACATCTTTCGCATGGCGTAAGCGTATGATATTCTTTCTTTTCAAAAACATTCCTAATCTCCAAGAATCCCTGATAAAACCTTATTTTTGTTCCCGGTGAATACTCTTCTATCATATTAAGTATCTTTTTATAAAACAGAGAAGTCGCTCCTTGAGCATAGGGACATGAATTAGGGAAAGCATCTATATTAGAAAACTCTCTATAAATTTTTATTTCTTCTTCAAGAATCCCTGCAAAAGGCTTTACCTTTTTTACAAAACCCTCCTCTTCTTCCAATAGAGGACTCTGTCTGGCAAGATAACCTACCTGCCAATGTAAGAGATTCCCTAAAAGTAAACTTACCTCATCATCAAGATTATGTCCCGTAACCACAACATCAAACCCATTATCTAAGGCAAATTTATTCATCGTATATCTCTTAACCTTTCCACAGATCGAGCAAAATGGTCTTTTTAAAATTTTAGCAATTCTTGTGGGAGACATACCTAAAATATCCTCTATCCTTACTACATGTATCTTCAAATTAAAAACAGAGGCAAATCTTTTTACATACTCTTCTGCAGTATCTGAATGTTCTGGAATTCCAAGATGAATATATAACCCCTCTGTAGTATAACCTTCATGATATAAGTAATGCCACAGGGAAAGACTATCTTTTCCCCCTGAAACTGCAACAAGAATTCTATCGTTTTTTGATAGAAGGTTATATTTTCTGATAAATCGCCTTACTCTTTTTTTAAAAAAAAGAATAAAATCTTTCTCACATAGAGATATATTGTGACTCCTGAGTTTTACTACTGCTTCTCCCCCACAGATTTTACATTTCATTTTATTCATAAAATAATTTTAAACTACTCCCAGTATAAAAATCTACCGCAGTTCGGACAAGTTATAACTTCATACTTCTGCCCACTCAACTCTGTTGGAACTCTCTCAAAACATCCACCACAAAACCCTCCCACGACAGGAACTACAGCCCAGTCTTTATACCTTTGAATCACAAGTTGATAATGATTGTATATGTGTGGGTCAAGCTTTTTTATCACCTGTTGTCTCTTTCTTAAAAGAAGTTCTACAGGATCTTTTTTCTTCGTTTTAAAACCAATTTCTTTAAACTTTTTTCTTATCTCGCTGTCTTCCCAATCTTTTATCATGTAGTCAATATGCTGTAACTCAAGTAACAACTCAAGTTGTTTATTCATGATTTTATACTATCTTCTATCTCTTTTATAAGTTTTATAAATTCCTCCGGAGTCTCTGGCTGCATATACCTCTTCTTTTTAACGAGCTCCTGACAAACCATGGCAATTCTTCCAAGTGTCATAAGATAAAGATTTCCAGGATCTTGAGGAGGAGCTACTATTAGAAAGAATAAATGCACAGGCTTACCATCCATTGCATTAAAATCTACACCTTTTTTTGACCTTCCCACTACCAATTCAAGTTTATCCACCACAAGAGATCTTCCATGAGGAATGGCTATTCCTTTCCCTATTCCTGTAGACCCAAGTTCCTCCCTTCGTAATAAAGCAGAAACCAGTATATCTCTATCCTTGGGTTTTGCAATGGGTTCAACAAGTTCTTTAAGTACATCCTTCTTTTTTGAAGATTTCAGGTCAAGAAGTATTCTTTCCTTCCTCAACAATGTATATAGTCTCACATCTCCTCCTTTTTTATAATCTTTTTACATATACTCAGGGGCATCCACTCCTAAAATGGATAGCCCTCTTTTTATAATTTTTGCAACAGCTCTTGCAATAAATATCCTTGCTTTTCTTATTCTTTCATCTTCTACAAGTACCTTATGCTTCTCATAAAAATAATGAAAAATTCGTGAAATGTCAAGTAAATAATAAACCATTCTATGCGGTTCAAACTCTTTTGCACAATCCTTTAAAACATCCTCAAAATAAAGAATCTTCTTCATAATGCTCATTTCTTCCTCAGACGAAAGAAGTTTTATATCTTCTTTTTTTGGTTCTTCTATGGAAAACCCTTTCTCCTTTGCCCTTCTTAAAATGCTTTTTATCCTTGCATGTCCGTACTGAACATAATAAACAGGATTTTCCACTGAAAGCTTCTTTGCAAGAGATAAATCAAAATCCAAATGTTGAGATTCCTTTCTTAGTAGCATAAAAAACCTAACCGCATCCTTTCCTACCCAAGAAAGCAATTCATCTAAGGTTATAAACTGCCCTTTTCTTTTTGAAAAGGAAATCTCTCTACCTTTTTCTTTAAGTGAAACATGTTGCACTATTATTACTTTTAAAATTCCAGGATACCCAAGAGCCTCCATTGCTGATTCCATTCTCTTTATATAACCATAATGGTCTGGACCCCAAATATTAATCAACAGGTTAAAGCCTCTTTCTATTTTATACAAGTGATATGCCACATCCGTTAGAAAGTATGTATACTCTCCGTTGCTTTTTATAAGTACTCTGTCCTTATCATCCCCAAATACGCTTGATTTGAAGTATAAAGCACCTTCCTTCTCTTCCACAAGATTTTTCTCTTTCAAAACATTTAAAACTCTTTCCACATATCCATTTTTCCGTATCCATGACTCTTTTACAAAATTATCAAAAAAAATCCCCAGCTTTTGAAGGGAACTTTTTTGCTGTGATAGAATAATCTCTACTGCGTAGTCTTTTATTCTTTCCTCGGGAATTTTCTTTTCAAGAATTTCCTTAGCCAACTCAATCACATACTCTCCGTGGTATCCATCTTCAGGAATCTCTGCGGTTTCTCCACATAACTGCTTCATTCTTGCAACAATGGATTGTTTTAACCTCTCCACCTGTCCTCCTGCATCATTAACATAGTACTCTGCTTCTACATAACATCCTATATCTCTCAATAGATTCACAAGAGTACTTCCATAGCTACCTGCCCTTGCTTGAACAACATTCAATGGACCTGTGGGGTTTGCAGAAACGTACTCTACCAATATCCTTTTTTTACAAGAGACCTTTGCGAAATCCTTTTCAAACACTCTAAAGATGTTTCTTATCACAAAGTCTTTATTGAATTCAAAATTGAGATATCCATTTATTGCTTCAACTTTAAAATCAGAAATTCCTGTAAATAATTTAACAACTTCTTCTGCAATCTCCTTAGGAGACCTACCTTTTTCCTTTGCTAAAAGAAAAGCAATATTTGAAGAAAAATCACCTTTATGTGGAGGCTTTACCTCAAGAACTTGGTGCTTATATTTTTTGGAAAAATTTTTTTCTATAAGACTTTCAATATAATCTTTAAACATGGCTTAAAACCTAACTATTTTAGCATCTCCCCATAACTCCTCAAGTGCATAATATTTTCTCGCCTGTTCTGTAAAGATATGTACCACCACTTCGTAAAAATCTAAAAGTATCCATGTTCCTGGATTAAACCCCTCAATATGATGAAACTTCCACAATTTTTTAAAATTGTCTTCCACTTCATTAGCAAGGGCTTGAGAATGTATTGTTGAAGAAGAAGTACATATGACAAAAAAATCACATATATCGGTAAGCTTTCTTAAATCAAGAATTAACACATCTTTGGCTTTTTTCTCCACCAGTAACTTAGCTATTCTTTTTGCAACAGTTGAAGCCCTTTTAATACCCCTTTTTTTCATTGTATAGGTTTAACGGTATCTGGTATGTATTTTTTATAATCTGCACCAAGAATTATACTTACATTCATCACATCAGAAAGCAAGGTATCCGGAACAAATACCACGTTTTTTTTAGGAACTTTTAAAAAATCAGCAACAAAAAGGGCATTTCTTTTATCCTTGTAGAGATGATCAACCACAAGAGTTTTCTCAAAGTCATGAAATGTATCTCCTATATCCACAACAGTAAAACCAGAAAACTCCAAAAACTTTTTGGTCTTTAAAGCAAGTTTTGGTTCACCACAGCCATTGAGTACCATTATTCGTATTTCTTCCTTTTTCACTTGTATTTTTTGACTTTCTTTAAATCTATAATATACAGAAATTCCAATAAAAATAAGAATCACAACAATAATGACCCTTAAAATTCCTTTTATCTTCCCCCCCTTAAATAACTTTCCATTCTTTGAAGTTCACTTTTGGTATTAACTCCCGCTACCTCCATCCAATCCTTTACTGCAAATGCACATATTTTTTCTCCTTTCTCTTTCAAGATATGTACAACATCTGTAAGATAGTATTCTCCTGTAACCATACTTGGTTTAACTTTTTCAAGAGATTCAAATAAAAGCTCTTTATTAAAAACATATATCCCTGAATTAACTTCTTTTATTTTTCTTAGCTCAGGTGTTGCATCCTTCTCCTCTACTATCCCATCCACATATCCATTACCATTTCTTACTATTCTACCATACCCTTTAGGATTTTCCATAATTGCAGTAAGAATGGTACATGACGCATCTTCTTGTTTATGGTATCTTACAAGTTTCTTCAATGTAGAAACTTTTATTGCAGGAACATCGCCGCATAAAATGAGAACCAATGGAGTATCTACCACACCTTCTGCTTTAATAACTGCATCTGCTGTCCCAAGGGGAATTTCCTGTATTACAAACTCTACCCCTTTTTTAAACATCTTCTTCAATGGCTTAAGATTTTCGTTGTTTGCTACTATCACTATCCTATGAACATCAAGCCTTCTTACTTTTTCTATTATGTACCTAATCATAGGCTTTCCTGCGACAGGAACAAGCACTTTTGGAAGATGTGAATTCATCCTTACCCCCTTACCAGCCGCGAGTATTACTGCAGTAATATCACAGAATCCTGTTTTTCTCATCCACCTTTAAAATCAAAGGGGAAATCTGTGTAGGATTTTCTGTATATACAAAAGAAAGCACTATTAATTTATCTCCTATTTCCCCCTTTCTTGCAGCTCCTCCATTCAATACACATGCTCCCTTCTCATCCACAGGAATTATATAAGTTTCGAATCTCTCCCCATTAGAGAGATTTATAACAAGTACACTCTCATTCCCAAAAAGCCCAGCTTTTTTCACAATCTCCTTATCAAGCCCAAGACTACCTTCATAATAAAGATCTTTGGCAGTTACTAAGAGAGGATAAATTTTAGATTTAAGTATCTTGTACAGCACCTACTTTTTCCCCTTCTTTTCCTTCTTCTCCTCCTTTATCTCTTTCTTTATAGTAAGTTCAAGTAATGCCATCTCTGCCCCATCCCCCCTTCTTGGATACAATCTATAAATTCTTGTATATCCTCCTGTTATATCTTTAAATCTTGGGGCAATATCTGTAAACAGTTTTCGTACTATATTTTTATCCTGCAAATCTCTTGCCGCAAGTCTCCTTGCAGCCAATGTATCTTCCTTCCCATAGGTTATTAACCTCTCTGCAAGCTTCCTTGCTTCCTTGGCTTTAGCAAGAGTAGTTTTTATCTTCTCATGAATAAAAAGTTCCCTAACAAGGTTTCTAAGGGTTGCTATTCTATGCTCTCTTGTTCTTCCAATTTTTTTTACCTTATCTCCATGCCTCATATCACTCCTCCTTTAGTTCTATACCCATATCATGAAACTTATTTTTTAAAGCAGAAAGCGTCCTCTGCTTTACTCCCCATTCTTCTATGTCCTTCCAACTTATCCTTTTAAGATCCTCTACCGTTTTTATGTTATGCTCTGAAAGCACCTTTTTTACTGTATCAGGAATATCCAGATACTCTACTAAGGATTCTCTTTCCTCTCTTTTTTGGGAAGAATCTCTTCTTTCCAAGCCTAAAAAAATATTTACATGCTCCAAAAGAATATCGGCTGCCTCTTTTAAAGCATCCTGAGGTTTTATTGTTCCATCGGTCCATACTTCTATGATAAGTTTTTCAAAATCTGTCCTATCTTTATATCGTGTATTTTCCACACTAACATTAACCTTCCTTACAGGAGAGTAAAAGGCATCAAGAAAAATAGTGCCTACGGGCTCTGCAGGAAATCTTTTCTTTATCTCATCCGCTGTTTCATGACCTCTACCCTTCTCTACTTTCATTTCCACATTAACTTTCTTTTTATCATCTGTTACTGTAAGTATCTTCTGTGCTTTGTTTACTACCTCTATACCCGGGGGGAGCTCAAGGTGTTCTGCTTTATATTCTCCCTTTCCTTTTGCTCTAAGATATATATACTGGGGTTCATCCTTCTCCATTTTAAACCTTAGTTTCTTAACGTTCAACACTATAAGAGGCACATCTTCCAGTACCCCCTCTATTGTAGAAAATTCATGCAAAACACCATCTATCCTAAGCTCTGTAACTGCAGTACCTTCAATGGAAGATAGTAATATTCTCCTCATTGCAGTTCCTATAGTCCATCCCCATCCAGGCATTAGTGGAGAAATGTAAAACTTTCCATAAGTATCAGAAAGACTTTCTCTATCAACTGCCAAGGATTCTGGCAGTATTATCTTTTTCATAAGTCCTCCTTACTTAGAGTAAAACTCTACTATGAGAGTGGTGTTTATAGGAATATCTTTTACATCATCGTCATCCGGTAGTCTATTAATTTTTGCTCGTGACGGCGCTCCATTAAGTGAAATCCAAGATACAAGATTGTCTGCATCCACATTTTGTAATCTCTGTTTAATAGATTCTTTATCAGTTTTTCTCAATTCAATTGTTTCACCTGCATTAACAAGATAAGAAGGAATATCCACTTTTTTACCATTTACAAGTATAAACCCATGGTTTACAAGTTGTCGTGCATCCTTTCTACTCTTTGCCCATCCTATCCTGTATACTACATTATCCAATCTTCTCTCCAAAAGTTTTAAAAGTTCTTTACCAGGATCTTCCTTCCTTGAAGCAAGTTCAAAGAATCTTCTAAACTGTCTTTCCAAAACTCCATACATTAACTTCAATTTCTGTTTTTCTCTCAACTGTACTGCATAAGTGGACATCCTTCTTCCAAAACTCCCGGATTTCTTTGCTCCTCTCCGTGTAAGAGGACACTTTTCTGAATAACATTTTTCTCCCTTTAAAAAAAGTTTTTCTCCTTCTCTCCTACACTGTTTACAAGATGGTTCAAGATTTCTCGCCATTTATACCCTCCTCTGCTTTGGAGGCCTACATCCATTATGCGGGATTGGAGTAACATCCTTTATTGCAGTTATTTGTAAACCTGCGTTCTGTATAGATCTAATTGCAGCCTCTCTCCCTGGACCAGGCCCTTTTATATGTATTTCAACCTTCCTCATTCCCAAATTATACGCTTCTCTTGCTGCTGCCTCTGCACACTGTTGAGCTGCAAAGGGAGTTCCTTTCTTTGTACCCTTAAACCCTATTTTACCTCCTGAAGACCAGGTAAGTACATTGCCCTTTTCATCAGTTATAGTTACTATGGTATTATTAAAAGTAGCATGAATTTTCACAATTCCTGTCTCCGGAAACTTCTTTCTTTTCCTCTTCTGTTTTCTTGCCATATTACCCCCTTATTTTTCCTTCTTCTTTTTAGTAAGTATTCTTCCCTTCCTCGGACCCTTCCTTGTCCTAGCGTTGGTTCTTGTTCTCTGCCCTCTTACAGGAAGCCCAAGCTTATGTCTTATACCTCTATAGCAGTTTATCTCTATCAACCTCTTTATATTTGCTTGAACTTCTGCTCTTAATGCACCTTCAACTTTGTAATTGGTTTCTATCTCCTTTATTATCTTCGTTATCTCCTCATCAGTCAGATCTTTTACCTTTTTCATCGGATCAACTCCAGTTTTTTCCAAAATCTTTTTGGATGAAGAAAGTCCTATCCCATGGATATAGGGAAGTGCAAACAGTATCCTTTTATTATCTGGAAGGTCAACACCTACAATTCTTCTTGCCATAGTCCTCCTTAACCCTGCCTTTGTTTATGTTTTGGGTTTCTCTTACAAATCACATATACCTTTCCATGTCTTTTAACTATTTTACAATGAATACACCTTTTCTTCACAGAAGATTTCACTTTCATAATCTCACTCCTTTCTTAAATTAATTTTCTTCTATTATTTAAATCTATATACAATTCTCCCCCTTGTCAAGTCATAAGGGGAAAGCTCTATAAGCACCCTATCTCCTGGTAGTATCTTTATAAAGTTAATCCGCATCTTTCCGGATAGATGACACAGAACCCGTAATCCATTGTCCAACTCCACTCTAAACATTGTATTAGGAAGAGCCTCAACCACAGTTCCTTCCATCTGAATAACATCTTTTTTCTTCTTTTCTTTATCCTTCTTCGCCATCCGTAAGCACCTCTGGATTTCCATCTTTTATAAGTACTGTATGCTCAAAATGAGCTGAAGGTTTCCTGTCTTGGGTTATTACAGTCCATTTATCTCTACCTACCTCAGTACGCCATGTTCCCATTACAAGCATAGGTTCAATTGCTATGGTCATTCCTGCTTCAAGTTTTCTCCCTACCCCAGGTTTACCAAAATTCGGTATCATTGGCTCCTCATGCAACTTTAAACCAACACCATGTCCTGTATACTCTCTTATCACATCAAAGCCGTTCTCTTTTGCAATTCTCTCTATAGTACTGGAAATATCCCCAACTCTATTACCTGCTCGAGCCTTTTTAATAGCCTCCTTCAATGCTTTTTTGGTTATTTCCACAAGTTTTTTCTTAGAAGGCTCCACCTCTCCTATTTCAAAAGTATAAGCTGCATCAGCAATATAACCATTCTTTCTTACACCCACATCTATTTTCACCAAATCTCCTTCTTTTATCCTCTTTTTCCCAGGAATACCATGTATTACCTCTTCATTTATGCTTATACACGAAGCAGCAGGATATCCTCTGTATCCCTTAAATACTGCCTCTGCTTTGAAATCTTTTATAAATCTTTCAATAAAAAAATTAACTTCCTCTGTCGTCATCCCGGGTTTTATAAAACTCTTTAACTCTTCAAAAAGCTTCTTTATTATCCTCCCAGCCTCCCTTATTCCTTCTATATCTTTCTCCGATTTAATGATCACTCCCATACCGCTTTTTCTATATTGCTATAAACTTCTTCTATAGAAGCATTACCATTCACTCGAACAAGACATCCATACTGTTCAAAGTAATCAATTAAAGGTTTTGTCTCTTTTTTATAAATTTCTATTCTCCTTTTTATAACTTCCTCTCTATCATCCGCTCTTTGAATCAATCTTCCACCGCATTTATCACAAATCCCTTCTTTCTTGGGAGGATTTGTATATAAATTATATACAGCACCACATTTTTCACACACTCTTCTCGCTGAAATTCTGTTAACAATCTCCTCATCCGAAAGCTCAATATACACAACTTTCAAATCCTGCCTTATATCTCTTAAAGCCTGAGCCTGATTGATATTCCTTGGAAATCCATCCAAAATTGCATCTTTTTTCCCATTAAGAAATTTTTTTGTAATTTCAACTATAAACCTATCTGGAACCAACTCCCCCTTTTCCACATAACTCCTTATAACTTTTCCCAATTCTGTTTCTTCTTTTATCTCCTTTCTCAAGACATCTCCCATAACAAGAGCAGGAATATTTTTCCTTTTTGATAAAAGCTGTGTTTGAGTTCCTTTCCCTGCTCCCGGTGGACCCATCATAATAATAATCATTTACCTTCTTCCTCTTATACGTATCCCCTTAAGAAGTCCTTCATAACTTCTCATTAACAGATGGGATTCTATTTGCTGGATGGTATCCAAAGCCACTCCCACAATTATAAGATACGTTGTTCCCCCAAAGTAAAAGGGAACATTTAATCTTCGCATTAACCACCAAGGGAGAAGAGCAATAAAAGCAAGGAACAACCCTCCCGGCAATGTAATTCTTGATAAAACTGTATCAAGATACTCTGCGGTCTTCTGTCCGGGTCTTATTCCTGGCACAAAACCTCCATACCTCTTCATGTTATTTGCAACATCTTGAGGATTGAAAACAACTGAAGTATAAAAATATGCAAAAAAGATTATAAGAATCGCATATACAACATCATATATCAAATTACCAGGGGATATAAAATTCCTTACCTGCTGAGCCAGAGGTCCTTTAAAAAAAGAAGCAAAAGTTCCTGGTATCATTATGATGGATTGAGCAAATATTATAGGAATAACCCCTGCAGTATTTACTCTTAAAGGTAAGAAGGTAGATTGCCCACCATAAATCCTTCTTCCCACTATCCTTCGTGGATATTGAACTGGAATTTTCCTTACGGCCTGAGTGATTGCCACCATTGCCGCAAATACAAGTATTATTATCACAAGAACAACTATAAGAGTAAAGAAAGATATGCTTCCCGCTCTTACTGCCTGAACTGTCCTTGCAAAATCCGAAGGAATTCTATCCAATGCTCCAACAAATATTAAGAATGAAATTCCATTTCCTATTCCTTTTTCCGTTATCAACTCTCCTATCCACATTAAAAACACACTTCCTGCAGTTAAAGAAAGCATTGTAATAAACCTGAACATAAAACCAGGATGGGCAACTATCCTTGCCATGGCTCCTCCTACATTCACAGCAGGTTGAGCCTCCAAATACACAGATATTCCAAATGCCTGCATTGCAGCGATTAAAACCGTTAAATATCTGGTATATTGATTTATCTTTCTTCTTCCTTCTTCATCTTGCTGCATCTTCTGTATTTTTGGAAATGCAGAACCTAAAAGCTGGAATATAATTGATGCAGAAATATAAGGCATAACACCAAGAGCAAATATAGAAGCTCTGGAAAGAGCACCACCGACAAAAATATCAAACAATCCAAACACAGTACCCCTCAAACCCTCCAGCAACGCCTTCACTGCAGCAGGATTGAGCCCAGGAACTGGGATATGAGTTCCAAACCTGTAAATAACTACCATTCCCAAAGTAAACAAAATTTTTTTCCTCAAATCAGGGATTTTAAATATATTCTGCACCCCCTGCATCATCTTGCTATTACCTCCACTTTACCACCTGCCTTTTCTATCTTTTCTTTTGCAGATTTACTAAAGGCATGTGCCTTAACAACAAGTGGTTTTGAGATATTTCCATCCCCTAAGATTTTAACAGGTAGGTCCTTCTTAACCAATCCTTTAATCCTCAGTGTCTCTGGATTTACCTCTTCGTTGTTTGAAAATTTTTCCTCAATTCTCTTTAAATTTACAATCTCATATACCTTCTTGAATATATTTGTAAAACCTCTTTTGGGAATTCTGCGATGTAAAGGAGTTTGTCCTCCTTCAAATCTTGCATCATATTCTTTACCCTTTCGCTGCCTTGAACCTTTTATTCCCCTTGTTGAATAAGTTCCATGCCCTGAACCGTCCCCTCTACCTATCCTTTTTCTTTTCTTTCTTGCCCCCTTTGGTGGAACAAGATTCATATCTTCAAGCCTTTCACTCACTTATCTCCTCCACCTTTACCAAATGTTTAACCACTTCTATCATTCCTCTTATGGAAGGAGTGTCATTATGTATCTTCGTCTGTCTTATTCTTCTCAACCCTAAAGCCCTTAAGGTTCCTTTTTGCTTAGGATTTTTCCCTATGTAACTTCTAAGTAAAGTAACTTTAAGTTTCTTCATTTTCCTTCTCCTTTTCCTCTTTCCTTTCCACAAAATAGGAAATAGGTTTATTCCTCAACCTTGCCACCTCCTCTAAGGTTCGTAACTCTTGCAATGCCTTTATAGTTGCCATTGCAAGATTATAAGGATTGTTTGAGCCCAAAGACTTTGTAAGTGCATCTTTTACACCAGCTGCTTCAAGAACCGCTCTTACAGGTGCACAGGCTATAAGCCCAGTTCCAGGAGAAGCAGGTTTTAAAAGAATCTTAGACGCTCCAAATTTCGCTTCTGTCCAATGTGGAAGGGTCCTTTTCCCAATAGACACCTTTACCATCCTTTTCTTAGCCTTTTCAGTAGCCTTTCTTACTGCCACCATTACTTCTTGAGCTTTAGCATGTGCCACTCCGACTCTCCCCTTTCCATCCCCTACTACTACTGTTGCTGAAAGTTTAAATCTCTTACCACCTTTAACAACTTTTGAAACTCTTTTAATTTGTATGACCCTTTCTATAAGGGTCTCAACAGGAACAGTTGTTACTTCTTTTTCCATCATATTTAAAACTCCAATCCTTTTTCCCTTGCTCCTTCTGCAAGGGCTTTTACTCTACCATGATACTTGTAACCTGCCCTATCAAATACCACTTTTTTGATTCCTTTTTTCTGCAACCGCTCTGCTATTATGTATCCTACATACCTCGCCTGTTCTTTCTTATCCTTTGGAGGGTCAAAATTTTTCATCTCTGGAGAAAGAGAAGAAGCTCCTGTTATCACTTTTCCCTCCTCATCATTTACAGCTTGAACGTATATATGTTTTAAGCTCCGATATACCACAAGTCTTGGCCTCTCCTTGGTTCCAAAAATTTTTTTTCTTATTCGATAATGTCTTAATTTTCTTCTTAAATTTTTATCTCTCATACTACGCTCCTGCTCCTATTGCTCTCTTTCCGAGCTTCTTTCTTACATACTCTCCTTTATATCTTATTCCCTTCCCTTTGTAAGGCTCAGGAGGTTTAAAGGCCCTTATCTCTGCTGCCACCTGACCTACCTGTTGCTTATCAACTCCCTTTACCACTATTTCGGCAACGAGTTCCTTATCCTCTTTTGATTTGGGATATATCACCTCAATATCTATCCCTTTTGGAATTTCATAAATCACAGGATGGGTAAATCCAAGAGCCATATCAAGTTTATTCCCCTTTTTCTCTACCTTAAACCCGGTACCCCTTACAAGCAGTCTTTTCTCAAATCCTTTTGTTACACCGTGTATCGCATTTTCTATAAGTGAGCGCAGCGTACCAAGCATCGCTTTACTTTTTTTTGTGTGTTCAACCTCAAAAACAATCTCACCGTCCTTTAAAGAAGCCCTAACCAAAGGAACATTCACCACGTGTACTTCTCCAAGAGGACCTTTAATCCTATACCCTTCATCTACTACAGAAAAACTCACTTTTTCAGGTAAAGATATTGGTTTAGTAGTTGCCCTTCCCATTACCACACCTCACATAAAAGTTCTCCACCCACTCTTTGTCTCCTTGCCTCTCTATCAGAAAGTATTCCTTTAGAAGTGGAAAGAATCGCAATTCCAAGTCCATTTTTCACCTTAGGTATTTCTCTCCATCCTACATATACTCTTCGCGAAGGTTTAGAAACTCTCCTTAGATCTCTTATTACAGATTCTCCTCTTGGCCCATATTTAAGATACACAATAATGGTCCGTTGGTCATCACTGATTTGAAAGTTACTTATGAAGCCTTCCTCCATCAGAATTCTAGCTATCTCTGCCTTCATCTTAGAATAAGGAGCAGTTACTTCTCTTTTCTTTACCATTAGTGCATTTCTTATTCTTGTTAAAAAATCTGCTATTGTATCCATCTCACCAACTCGCCTTTTTTACCCCCGGTATTTCACCTCTCAAAGCAAGTTCCCTAAAACATATTCTACATAATCCGAACTTACGTAAGTATCCTCTTGGTCTGAAACACCTTTGACATCTGTTTCTCTTTCTTACTTTAAATTTTGGCTCTTTTTTAGACTTCATTATTTGAGCAAGTCTTGCCATAATCTCACTCCTTTCTAAAAGGCATTCCCATCATCTCAAGCAATGCCTTTGCTTCTTCGTCTGTTTTTGCATTTGTAACTATGGTAATATCCATACCAAAAACTCTCTTTACTTTATCCCTTTCAATTTCTGGGAAAATAAGTTGTTCATCTAATCCAAGGGTATAAGAGCCTCTTCCATCAAATGAATTTGGGGAAAAACCTCTAAAATCCCTTATTCGTGGAGCAGCAAAATTTATAAACTTCTCTAAAAAGAAATACATCCTATCACCTCTAAGAGTGACCTTACACCCTACTGGCATTCCCTTCCTTATTCTAAAGTTTGAAATTGCTTTTTTAGCTCTTGTTATAACCGGCTTCTGCCCTGTGATAAGAGCAAGTTCCTCCATAATAGAATCAAGTATCTTAGGCTCCCTGGATGCCTCTCCCTCTCCCACATGTACCACAATCTTTTCAATCCTTGGTACTTGATGAGGATTTTTATATTTAAATTTTTTCATCATCTTAGGCACAACTTCCTTTTTGTAAAACTCTTTAAGTAAAGGTTTCATTCTATATCCTCCCCACATTTTCTACACTGTCTTACTCTTTTTCCATCATCCCTTCTTCTCCACCTTATCTTTGTCTTTTGAGCACATTTGGGACACACCAGCATAACATTTGACCGATGAATCGGCATCGGTTTCTCTATTATCCCTCCAGGATTAGTACCATAAGGTCTTTGATGTCTTTTTCTTATATTTATTCCTTCAATTATAACCATGTTTCTCTTCGGAAGCACCTCTATCACCTTACCCTGTTTACCTCTCTCATTTCCTGTAATCACCTCTACCAAATCTCCTTTTTTTATGCCCATACTCTTCATACCACCTCCGGAGCAAGAGAAATAATTTTTGTAAAATTCTTATCTCGTAACTCTCTAGCAACTGGCCCAAATATCCTGGTTCCCTTGGGTTGCATCTGTTCATCAATTATCACACAAGCATTATCATCAAATCTTACATAGGATCCATCACTCCTTCTGATTTCTTTTTTGGTCCTTACCACCACAGCTCTTGCAATCTGCCCTTTCTTTATAGTAGCAGTAGGTAATGCACTCTTTATAGTTACCACCACAATATCTCCAACCGTACCATATCTTCTTTTTGAACCTCCAAGCACCTTTATTACCATTGCCTCTTTTGCCCCAGTATTATCACACACAACAAGTCTTGAAAAATCCTGTATCATGCTATCTTCCTCACCACTCTAAATCTTTTAAGTTTTGAAAGAGGCCTTGTTTCCTCTATTTCCACCTTATCTCCTACTTTGCACTCATTATTCTCATCATGAGCATAAAACTTCTTTCTCTTTTTTATGTATTTCTTATAAAGAGGATGCTGCACAAGTCTTTCTACCATTACAACAACAGTTTTATCCATTTTATCTGAAACCACAATTCCTTTATATCTCTTCCTTTTCCCCATTCCTTATGCCCCCTTCTTCTTTCGTGCCGTTTTTTTCACAACTTTTCCCTTAGTAGTTTTTTTAAGTTCCCCTGTCTCCTCTTTTTTCTTACTTCTCTTTTTAACCGTTTTCTTCTCTTCTTTTCCCTCAGCCTTTACCTCTTTTTTCTTCTCAGTCCTCTTAGGAAGTTTTATTATCCCAAGCTCATCCTCTCTAAGAATCGTCATTATTCGAGCTATATCCCTTCTAATCATCCTCAACCGTAAAGGATTGGGAAGTTCTTCTGTGCTTCTTCTCACTCTCAGTTTGAACTCCTCATCTCTTAACTCTTCAAGCAAATTTTCTAATTCTTCTCTTGTCATTGATCTTAATTCAGAGGCCTTCATATACTACCCCCTCTTCTCTTTTAACTATTCTTGTCTTAACCGGTAATTTAAATGATGCGGTTCTTAATACCTCCAATGCATCCTCTTCAGGGACTCCTGCAATTTCAAATAAAATTCTCCCTGGTTTAACCACACTCACCCAATACTCAGGATTCCCCTTTCCTTTTCCCATCCTTGTCTCAGCAGGTTTCTTACTCACAGGTTTATCAGGGAATATTCTTATCCAGAACTTTCCTGATTTTTTTAACTTTCTTGCTATTGCAAGTCTACAAGCTTCTATCTGTTGAGCGGTTATCCATGCTGAGCCAAGTGCCTGCAACCCATATTCTCCAAAAGCGATTGTAGCCCCTGATGTTGCCTTTCCCTTCCTTCTTCCCCTTTGCTGCTTTCTGTATTTTACCCTTCTCGGCATTAACATTTCAAACCTCCTTTACATCCCCCTTATATATCCAAACTTTCACACCTATAGTTCCATAAATAGTATAAGCCGTATCCACTGCATAGTCAATATCTGCTACAATTGTCTGAAGAGGAACTCTCCCTTCTCTATACCACTCTTTTCTTGCTATCTCCGCCCCTCCAAGCCTTCCTGCAACCTGTACTTTTATACCTTTGGCTCCAAGTTTCATTGCTTGAGTTACCGCTCTTTTCATTGCCCTACGATGAGACACCCTAGACTCAAGTTGACTGGCAATAGTTCTTGCAACTATACGCGCCTCAAGTTCAGGAATTCTCACCACCTCCACATACACCATTACATTTTTCCCCCCGGTAAGCCTCTTTAATTCTTCGGTAAGCATCTCTAAATTTGCTCTTTTCTGACCTATTATCATTCCAGGTCTTGCAGTTGCAATGGAAACCGTAATTTTTGTACCCACTCTTCTTATGGTGACATTTGCAATCGCTGCATCTTTAAATCTTGTAAATATATACTCCCTTATCTTTATATCCTCAAGTAAAGTGTCTCTATACTTTCTATCTTCAAACCACTGTGAATGCCACGTTTTTATAATTCCAAGTCTAAATCCATAGGGATGAGTCTTCTGTCCCATCAATCCTCCTCATCGGATACTTTTATAGTAATATGGGAAAACCTCTTCCTTATCATATGAGCTCTTCCCCTTGGCGCTGCTCTATATCTTTTCCATATAGGACCTGTATCTGCTCTTGCATCCACTACCCGGAAATTTCTTGAATCAAACTTTGCTGCTCCTACAATATACTTAGCATTCGCAATAGCAGATTTTAAAGTCTTTAGAATAGGCTGTTTCAACTTAGGTTTAGGAAGAAATTCTAAAAGAGTAAGAGCTTCATCTATTTGTTTCCCTCTTATCAATCTAAGAATCTGAGTATATTTCTTACTTGAACCTCTAACAAATTTTGATATTGCAACCCCCACTGTCATTTCTTCTCCTCCTTCTTCTGTCCTGCATGTCCTCTAAATGTCCTTGTAGGCGCAAATTCCCCAAGTTTATGCCCCACCATCTGTTCTGTGATGTAAACAGGAATAAACTTTTTACCATTATGCACAGCAATTGTGAAACCAACAAAATCAGGAACTATGGTACTTCTTCTTGACCATGTTTTTATTACCTTTTTCTCTCCTTTTTCTATCATTTCTCTTATTCTTTTTAACAATTTTTGATCAACATACGGTCCTTTTTTTAAAGACCTGCCCATTATTTTCTCCTCTTTACAATAAATTTATCAGAAGGTTTATGTTTTTTTCTTGTCTTTTTTCCTTTTGTATAAATTCCTTTTGGAGAACAAGAAGGCCTACCACCAGAACTCCTACCTTCTCCACCTCCCATAGGGTGATCGCATGGATTCATCGCTACTGCCCTTGTCCTTGGTCTTCTTCCCATATGTCTCTTTCTACCTGCCTTTCCCAAATCTATGTTTATATGATCAGGGTTTGATACTCTTCCTATCGTAGCATAACATTTTAATGAAATAAGTCTTACCTCGCCTGAAGGAAGTTTAACATAAGCATATTCCCCTTCCTTTGCAAGAATCTGAGCAGCAGTACCCGCAGACCTAACCAACTTTGCCTTTGTGTTAGGAGCAAGTTGAATATTGTGAATTTCAACTCCCACGGGAATTTTTGCGAGCGGCATTGCATTTCCAATTTTTAATGGAACATCTTCTCCTGCTATAATTTCATCCCCCACTGAAAGACCATCTGGACACAGAATATACCTGTACTCTCCATCTCTGTAGCACACAAGGGCTATGTTTGCGGTCCTGTTGGGATCATATTGAATGGAAACTACCTTTGCAGGAATGTTTAATTTGTCAGTCCTTTTAAAATCAATTATTCTATAAAACCTCTTCTCTCCACCGCCTCTATGTCTTGCAGTTACCCTTCCAAGATTATTTCTCCCTCCAGTCTTCTTTAAAGGCTCCAATAATGGTTCATAAGGCTCCTGCCCTTTTGTTTCTTCTGTCACAAGCACTGAATAAAATCTCCTACCCGGTGTTGTAGGCTTATACTTTTTAATATAAGTAGCCATTATCCTCCTCCAAGCAGCTCTTCAATTTTTTCTCCTTCCTTTAAAGTCACTATTGCCTTTTTCCACCCTGACCTTCTTCCTTCAAATCTACCGAGTCTTTTGGGCTTAGGCTTTACATTGATTATATGGACCTTCTTTACCTTCACCCCGAAAATCTCTTCTACAGCTTTCTTTACCATACTTTTATTTGCCCTCTTATCCACCTCAAATACATATTTATTTTCTTCATCTCTCAACCTAAGAGATTTCTCTGTAACTATCGGTCTTATAATTACTTCTCTTGCAGGTATTTCACCCATTTCTTTATGAACTCCTTACATGCTTTTTGAGTAAAAACAAGTTTCCTATTTCTCCATACCTCATATGCATTGAGCTCTGTGTAGGGCATCATTCTCACTGTAGGTATATTTCTACTGGCCAGGTACAGCTCTTTTTTATATCCATCCACCACAAAGAGTTTGGTTTCTTTATCCTCTAATCCTGTACTTTTCAAAATATTTGCAAAAAGTTTTGTTTTGATCTCTGGAAGTGTAAAATCCTCTATTACAAATACCTTCCCCTGTTGTAGCTTCTCTTTAACACTTTCCAAAAGAGCACGCCTCAATTTCTTCTTAGGCATAGAATAAGAGTAATCCCTGGGCTTAGGGCCAAAAACTACCCCACCTCCTCTCCATATAGGAGACCTTATGGATCCGTGCCTTGCCCTTCCAGTATGTTTCTGAGGCCATGGTTTTCTTCCTCCTCCCCTTACTTCTGCCCTCGTCTTGGTACAAGCTGTTCCTTGTCTTGCGTTTGCTCTATACATTTCCACTGCTTCCCATATAAGTCCTTTATTTACTTTTCCACCAAATATTTCATCTGGAAATTCTATTTCCCCTGCCCGTTCTCCTGTAACTTTTAACACCTCTATTTTCATTACTTCTCCGCCTTCTTTATAATTAAGAATCCTCCCTTTGGACCCGGAACTCCTCCTTTTACAAGGAGGAGATTCCTTTCTTTATCCACCTTTACCACTTTAAGATTCTTAATTGTAACTCTCTCTGTACCATAATGCCCCGGCAAAGTTCTTCCTTTCCATGGCCTTCCCGGATCTGTAGTAGCCCCAAGAGAACCTATTCTCCGGTGAAACATTGAACCATGGCTCCGTGGTCCTCCTTTCCAATTCCATCTCTTCATTCCTCCTGCAAAACCTCTTCCCTTTGTCCATCCTGTAACATCTACCAGATCTCCTTCTTTAAATATATCCACATTTACCTTATCTCCCGGATTAAACTTATCCACATCATCGGTTCTTATTTCAAACAACTTCTGTCTTGGAGGTACTCCTGCTTTCTTAAAATG
The DNA here is from genome assembly GCA_964417925.1 of uncultured bacterium. Classification (GTDB taxonomy): domain Bacteria; phylum Hydrothermota; class Tepidihabitantia; order B3-TA06; family CAYQJV01; genus CAYQJV01. The sequence goes on from CAYQJV010000012.1 coordinate 25,006, forward strand.
TCCCTCCATCGGCTTATTAACCTTTTTCTTTTCCCCAATGCCAAGTTGTAATGCATTATAACCATCGGTATCTATGGTCTTCTTCTGAACAACATAACATCCTTCCACATCTATTACTGTCACAGGAACTGAATTTCCATCTTTATCAAAAACTCGCGTCATACCCAGTTTCTTACCCAGAATTCCCATCATTTCTTTACAGAAGTAATTTCAATATCTACTCCTGCTGGAACTTCAAGTTTCATCAATGCATCCACCATCTCAGAAGTAGCATCTGAGATTTCTATAAGCCTTTTATGTACTGTAAAGAAAAATTGCTCCCTTGACTTTTTATACACATGTGGAGATCTAAGCACAGTAATCAACGAACGCTTAGTTGGTAAAGGTATAGGACCTGATACATTTGCACCTGTTCTTTTAGCAATTTCCACAATATCCTTTGCAGTCTGATCCAGTATTCTATGGTCATAAGCCTTTAGCTTTATTCTTATTTTTTCAAGGCCATCCATAACACCACCTCATTATAACTCTTTACATATTTTTTTAAATTTTTTAAAAACCATTTCCTTTTCAGCATAACATTCCTCCTTCATTTTCCTTTCATATCTCTTTTTATCTGGTCATCTGACCAGTCCAATTTATTTAGAGATTTTAATTTTACTTATAAATTCTTCAATGTCAAGTTAAATTGAAATTTTTAACCTTTATCTTTTAAAGCATCAATACCGGGAAGGCTACCGCATTCCAAAAGTTCCAAAGATGCACCTCCTCCTGTTGATACATGAGTAAATTTATCATAACATCCTATCTTTCTTAAGGCTGCTGCGGTATCTCCACCTCCAGCAAGGGAAATCACCTTTCTCTGTTGAGTCAACTGAGATATAAATTCTGCCAGCTTTTTAGAACCTTGGATAAAATTATTTTTTTCATAAACTCCCATGGGGCCTGTCCATAGAACAAGTTTTGCATTTTCAATCTCCTTTTTAAATAATTCTACAGTTTTGGGACCTATATCAAAACCAGCGTATCCTTCTGGTACCTCACCTTCACTAACCTTCACATGGATATCATCAATTGATTTTGCAATAACAAAATCCACAGGAAGAATTACCTTTGGAGAGTTTATAATATCTTTTATCTCTTTTATAATATCTCCTTTAAAGATAGAATCTCCTATTTTTACTCCCTTTGCATGAAGAAGGGTAAAACAGGCACCGCCTCCAATAAGAAGTTTATCTACCTTAGGAAGAAGATTCCTAATGGCACCCACTTTATCCTCTATCTTTTTACCTCCTATAAGAGTAACAAAAGGATGTTCTGGTTCATGGAGTACTTTTTTAAAACACTTCAACTCTTTCTCCATTAACAGCCCTGCAGCAGGTACTTCAAATAATTTTGGAAGATGATAAATAGAAACGTGTTTCCTATGTGAAACTGAAAAAGCATCATTCACATAGAAATCACCATATCTTTTAAGTTTTTTGGCAAAATCTATATCTCCTTTTTCTTCTCCAGGATAAAATCTTAAATTTTCAAATAAAAAGATACTCCCCGGTTCACTTTTCTCTATTTTCTGGGAAACATCTCTTTCTATATATTCTTCAATAAAATTTACCTTCTTCCTCAACAACTCTTCCAACCTCTTTGCTACGGGCTGAAGAGTTAATTCAGGTATTACCGTACCATTAGGCCTTCCTAAATGAGCCAAAAGAATTATCCTTGCTCCTTTACTAACTGCATAAGTAATTGTATCTAAACTCTCTTTAATGCGGGTATCATCCAGTATTTTACCTTTTTCTATTGGTACATTGAAATCCACCCTTATGATAACGCGTTTTTGCTCTATAGGAAGATCCTTAATGGTATACTTATTCATAATCCCTTCTCCCCCATGTAAAGTAATAAATCTTTCACTCTTGCAGCATAACCTACTTCATTATCATACCAAGCAAATATCTTCACAAGATTACCTTCAACTACTTCGGTAAGAGTGGCATCAAAAATTGCTGATTTAGTATTTCCTACTAAATCAACAGAAACAAGGGGGACATCAAGATAATCAAGGTAAGGCCTGTATTCCCCTTCTGCTGCTTTTTTAAATACCTGATTTATTTCTTCTGCTGAAGTCTCTCTTTCAACTACACATGTAAGGTCTGCAATTGACACATCTGCTGTAGGCACTCTTATGGAAAGTCCCCCTAATTTACCTTTTAAATGGGGCATAACCAATCCTATTGCTTTACTTGCTCCAGTAGTTGTAGGAATCATAGAAATTGCAGCAGCTCTTGCCCTTCTTAAATCTTTGTGGGGTTGATCAAGGATTCTTTGGTCATTTGTGTATGCATGCACAGTAGTCATATATCCTTTTATTATTTTAAAATTTTCATCAAGAATTTTAACTACAATTGCAAGACAGTTTGTGGTACAAGATGCATTTGAAACAATACGATACTCAGGTTTGTATTCCTCTTCATTCACCCCCATCACAAAAGTAGGAACAGATTTATCCCCCTTCGCAGGAGCTGTAATTATTACCTTCTTAGCCCCTGCCTTAATATGCATCTCTGCTTCATCATAACTTCTGAATTTACCGGTAGATTCCACCACAAAATCAATATTAAGCTCTCTCCAAGGTAGTTTAGCTGGATTCTTTTCTGCATATACCTTTATCTTTTCTCCTTTAACAATTATAGAATCTTCAGTATAAGAAACCTCTTCTACGAATTTTCTATGTACTGAATCATATTTTAAAAGATGAGCAAGGGTTTTTGAATCAGTTATATCATTTATCGCGACAATTTTTATTCTCTCATCATTATATGCATGCCTGAAGAACAACCTCCCTATTCTTCCGAATCCATTTATTGCCACCCTATATGCCATTTTTACCTCCTTTCTTTAACATTTATAAAAAAAGTATATCCCATTCATCCCAAAAGTCAAAAAATTGTAGAATTCCATAACATTTTTGGGCCGCGAGGGGTTATTCTTTACCCATCCGTTCAAAAAGTATTTTATTAAACTTCTCCATAAAATCCCTCGCACTTTATCTACTCCTCTTTGTTTTTGGCGCCCGAGATAAAGGACTCCAAAGCCCTTGCCTTTACCCATAAATTTACCTTTTTTCAAGATACCAATCCAATATCTTTTTGAAATTCTTCAGTTATAGCGATATCCATTTTCCTCCTTCTCTTTTTATGGAGTAAATATTTTCGCATAATGGATAAAATGTCATAAACACAGGATGTTTTTCAAGCTCTTTTATACTTTTTCCAGTATAAATTATTTTAAAATCTTTATTGACAGAGTTGAGTTCAGGAATAACTGCATATTTTTCATGTTTTCCTTTAATAAATAATTTAAAATTTTCTTCTTCTCCATATATCTCTATCTCTACATTATGTAATGTGATTTTTGCATATCTTAAAGTATCAAATTTAATTACACTTTGGACTTTTTCTTTAATTATTTCATAACCAGAGTTGTTACCTTTCTTTTGTGTGGGTAAAAAGAGCAGATCTATTTTTTTAATTCCCTGGTTATCTATAAATCTTTTCAAGGTCCTATCAGCTTTGGAACCACAATTAATTAAAATGTTTTTATTTTTTACTTTTATAAAAATAACTTTTCCATACCTGGTATTTAGAAAAATAAATCTATTTTCTATTGGAGTTAGGAGATGATAAAAAACAAAGATGTTGAGCATCCCAAGAAATGTCAAAAGAAATACGAATCTTTTCTTCTTAACACCATAAACGATGTATAAACCTCCCAGAGGAAGAAGGTAAAATATAATAGGCATTTTTTCAAATGAGCACATTGGAAATTTTGAAAAAAAAGTAATTATGTATTTTATTACCTCAATTAAAAGCCATACTGCATTTCCTGCTATTTTTGCAATTAAAGGAAGAATTGGATAAGAAAGATACATGATAAATGAAGCAGGAATTATCAATCCTACAAGAGGTACTACCAAGAGAGACGATAAAGGAGAAATTAAAGAAACTCTTTGAAAATGAAACGCCTGAACTGGTAGGGCCCCTAAGAACGCAAATAAAGCTATCAGAAATGAGTAGAAAATGGGATACACATATTTGAGTACTCCTTTTTTCTTTTTGTATACAAATATTTCGGTAAAAGCTATTATTCCTGCTGTTGCTGAAAAGGAGAGTTGAAATCCTGGATTAAATATGGAGTGTGGAGAAAATAACACAATTAAAATAAAAGCACAAGCAAGGCTTACTACAGGTAAAGTTTTTCTTTCACTGATTATTCCCATAATCAGAAGATAAGCCATTATTGATGCTCTTAAAACAGAAGGTTGAAATTTTGTCAGTCCAGCATAAAAAGCGAGAAATCCTCCAAGGATTAGAGAGAATAAAACATTTCCCAATCCAGCTATTCTTGCGATGATGAAAAGAACAGATACAATAATTCCTACGTGTAATCCAGATACTGCAAATACATGCAAGATGCCGGCTTTTTTTAAATTTGTAAATTCCTCTTCAGAAAAACCTCCTTTTTCACCCAGAAGCATTCCTCTTAGGTACAATGAGTTTTTACCTACACATCTTTCTGATACAGAAAATATATAATTTCTTGAATATTCAAAGATGTTCAAAAGCTTATTATGTTGAGAACTCTCTAAAATTTTAATACTTCCTTTTGGATGTATTTTTGCCTTTACTCCTTTTCTTTTATAAATTTTATTTAAAGAGACCATTCCCTCATTCTTCATGAAATTCAGAGGTCTCAATTCGCCTATGATAGAGACGTTTCTTCCCCTTTCTACATAATGAGGATAATAAAAAATTGCCTTAAGGGATACATTTGTGTTGTTAATTCTATTTATCTTTACTACATGGTATCCTCCTTTTCTTTTTCCTTCGATTATTCTGCCTTCTATATTTAGTTTTTTATAAAACAGAAAAGAGTATGTAAAAGAATATCGGTGTATATTTCCGTAGAGGAAGGAAAGAAAAGACAGTAGAAGATAGAGTAGATAACTGTATTTTAGACAGATAATAAAAAGAATGAATATAAAAGGAATGATAAAAATTAGAAATTTAAAAGTAAACACAGGGAATAAATAACCCATAACAATTCCTGTGCCTATGATAATCGCTATTCTTAAAGCAAGATATTTAAAGGCTTTAAATAATTCCATAACGAATAAGAACATTTTCTATTTTTTGTTCTACCTGTTCGTCACGTTCTATCCATAATATAGGTTTGAACTTTTTGAAAAATGCATACTGTCTTCTTATAAATAATTTTGTCTTTTTTATAATTATCTTTTTAGCTTCTTCAAGAGTAAGTTTACCCTCTAAGTAGTCAAACATCTCAGCATATCCAAGAGCATTAAATGCATTTAAATTTTTGGTATATCCCATTTCTTTTAATTTTTTAACCTCTTCAATAAACCCCTCTTCTATCATCTTTTCAAGCCTTTCTTCTATTCTTTTATATAATTTCTTTCTTGACATTGTTATTCCTAAAAAAATAGGGTTGAGGAATTTTTTTCTCTCTTTTTTAAGAAGAACGGAAGGCTTTTCTCCAGTTAATCTGTATATTTCAATTGCCCTTATTATCCTTTTTTTATCGGTTTTTGAAATTTCTTTTGCTCTTTCAGGATCTATCCTTACAAGTTCTGCGTATAGTTCTTCTACAGGTTTGTTTAGAAGTTCTTCACGTATCTTTTGAGAAGCTGGTAGCGGATGTAGAGGGAAAAAAACGGCCTCTATGTAAAGTCCTGACCCTCCTACTGCCATTATTTTTTTACCTTGTTTTAAAAGGGAGAGTAATAAATTTTGTACTATTTTACCGAATTCCCCTGCAGAGATTTCTTCAGAAGGAGTTATTATATCCAGCATATGGTATTTTACCTCCTTTCTTCTCCATTCTTCAGGTTTTGCGGTGCCAATATCCATGTATTTGTAACACTGCCTTGAGTCTAAAGAGATTATTTCAAATCCGTATTTTTTGGCAATATTATGAGAGATTTCTGTTTTTCCAACTCCTGTTGGACCAATTATTACAGGAATGAGTTTATTTTTATATTCTTCCAAACTTTTTTTCTATTTCTTCTATGGTAAATTTTAGTACAGTAGGCCTTCCGTGAGGACAAAAATAAGGATTTTCACAAGCAAAAAGTCTATTTATTAAGGACTCCATTTCTTCTTGAGATAATGGAGTTCCCGATTTAATTGCTGCTTTACATGCTATCATTTTTGCGATTTCGTCTTCATTTTCTACAACGTCTTCTTTTTCTGTAAATTCTTTAAATAGTTCTTCAATTTCTTTTAAAGTTAATCTGGAATCGTCGGGAATCGTTTCAATCACTATTGTATCTTCCCCAAAAACTCTTGTTTCAATTCCCATTCTTTCCAGTTTGCTTTTTAGTTTAAGATACACCTCCATTGAGTATTCATCCAAAGTTATAGTAACAGGAAAGAGGAGTTTTTGTTTTTTTCTTTCTTTTTTTAAAATTTGTTCATAAAGTATTCTTTCATGAGCTGCATGTTGGTCTATAATTATAAAGCCTGTTTTTATTTGAGCAAAAATATAGGTATTTTTGAGTTGCCAGAATATAGGGGATTCCTGTTTTATAGAATAAGGAGAAGATTCCTGTAAAATTGAATATTCACTCTCTTTGACCCGAAAAGACGTAATCTCACGGGAAATTTTATTTCTATCTGCAATTAAATTTTTCTTTATAATTTGTGTTAGGAAGTCGTAAAGAAATTTTTCATCATGAAATTTTACTTCTCTTTTTGAAGGGTGGATATTTACATCAACCAACTCTGGTTTTATTTCTAACTTCATAAAAAACCATGGATTTTTGTTGAATGTATCTTTATAAAGGTCTTCAACCGCTCTTTGGATTAACCGATACTTTACAGGTCTGTTATTTATTGCTATAATTGGATAAGGTTTTTTTCTTTCAGGTAACTCAGGAGATTCAATAAATCCGTGAATAGAGATAAGAGGATGGGTGTGATGGATTTCAAGTAGTGATGAAACATCTATTTCTTTGAAAATATTTTTTATTCTTTCTTTTTCAGTCTCTCTGAAGAAGTGGAATATTTTTTTCCCGTCTGATATTAATATGAACTCAATATTTGCAAATATCAAGGCATATGTTTTTATGAGTTCTGCTATTTTTTTTGCCTCGTAAGAGTCTGATTTTAAAAATGCTCTTCTTGCAGGGAGGTTAAAAAAAAGTTTTTCAACAATTACAGTAGTACCTTCAGTTCTTGCTATCTCTGTGATATCTAATATTTCCCCTTTTTCTACAATTAACTTTCCTCCGGTATCTTCATCTCTATGTTTTGATTCTATCTTTAAAAAACTTACTTCTGCAATGCTTGCAAGAGCTTCTCCTCTAAATCCGAGAGATTTTATTTCTTTTAAATCTTCGATTTTTTCTATTTTACTGGTTGAAAATCGCTCAACCGAGTGAGGAAGATCAGTATATCTTATTCCTTCTCCATCATCACTTACTTTGATTCGTTCCTTCCCACCTTTTTCTATTTCTACTTCTATCCTTTCTGCTCCAGCATCAATGGAATTTTCTATGAGTTCTTTAACACATGATGCAGGATCCAAAATAATTTCTCCTGCCGCTATTTTTTTGATAGTATCTTCAGGCAGTTTTTTTATCATTTGGTTAAAATTCGATTAGCATTCCATCGTTTGCAGCTATTACGTTTACTCCTGTGTTTTTTGAAATTTTTTCTGCCACCATCCAAGGTTTTGCTTTGATCATCGTCATCCCAAAATGGGTGAGAATAGCTTTCTCAGGTTTTACAGCTTTTATTATTTCTTCTGCTTCTTTTACGCATAAATGGTCAAGCCCTTCCTTTTTTTCAAACCTTACAACATTTATTACAAGAATATCACTCTCTTTATAGAATTCTTTTAGTTCTTCAAAAAACTCTGTATCAACAATAAAACCGAGCCTTTTCCCAGAGATATTAAATATAAAACCATATGTTTCCCCTCTGTGACGGTGCCTACAAGGTGCATGAAACTCTATGTCTTTTATTTTATACACTTTTTTTTCTTTAATTATTGTAATTTTATGTAAATACTCCCTTAAATATTTCAATACTACTGGATCCTCTCCTAATATTGCATCTGCTGGAGCAAAAAGTTCTCCTCTTTTCTTGAATCCTCCATCTGTCATTGCTTCAATTACTACATTTACATCTGCAGAATGGTCAAGATGACGATGAGATAAAATCACTGCATCCAGTTTTTCAAAGGATAGTTTATGCTTACTTTTTAAAACTCTCAATAAACTACATGGCCCAGGGTCTATTAAAATGTTGGTATTATCTGTTTTAAGCCATATTCCTCCTGAGGCTCTTATCTGTTTAAAGACTACAAATCTTGCACCTGCGGTTCCAAGGAAGATTAGCTGACTCATAGAACAAATACTGCTGCAGCAATTACTGTGGTCCACAGACCTCTTTTATCACCTATGGCTGTTTGAGTAATATGAGTGGTTTTTACAATTTTACCCGAAATTTTCCAGCTTTCTTTTCTTTTGTTGTAGCTTGTGTTGATATCAAAAGGAACTCCAAGGGTTTTAGCGAGCATTCTTGCAGCAAGGTCTTCGGCATATTCTCCTGCTTTAGCTTCTGTCTCTCCAAAAGAATGGTATTCAGATAGGTAACCATGTTGGTTTTTGTCCTTTGGAATTGCAACTCCTACTGATGCTCCTATGAGTCTATGAGGTTCATTTGTTTGATTCTCACTCATTACACAGAAAACAATCTGGCCTGGCTTAAGCAGTTTTATTCCTTTTTCCCTGGAAATCATTTTACACCCTGGAGGAAGTATACTTGATACTTTTACAAGATTGAATGGAGCAATACCTGCATCTCTTAAAGCAGCCTCAAAGGATGCGAGTTTATCGTGGTCTTTTCCCACGCCCTTAGTTAAAAAAAATTTAGAAGGTGTAAGTATCATAGTGGAGCAGACGGGATTCGAACCCGTGACCTCCAGAGTGCGATTCTGGCGCTCTCCCACTGAGCTACTGCCCCATTAAAGTTAATTTTAACTGTAAACCTTAAAAAGTCAATTATTTGTAGAATTCCATAACATTTTGGCCGCGAGGGGTTATTCTTTACCCATCCGTTCAAAAAGTATTTTATTAAACTTCTCCATAAAATCCCTCGCACTTTATATCTCTTCCTCTTTGTTTTTGGCGCCCGAGATAAAGGACCCCAAAGCCCTTGCCTTTATTCATAAATTTACCTTTTTTCAGGGTACCAATCCAATATCTTTTTGAAATTCTTCATTTTATTCTGAAAGCTGTTCGAAAAATAAGAGTTGCATTGAGGAAATTCTTGCATATTTTTAAAAGTCTTTAAGGGATTGTTCTTTCGGGAAGTTTTGGAAAAGCTTCATGGGTATTTTCATCTCTCCCATTCCTCTCAACATATCATTTCCCGAA
>CAYQJV010000013.1:0-34312 GCA_964417925.1 uncultured bacterium
GATGTCTTTCAAATACAAGCAAATTCCAAGTTATAGCCTATTAAAATAATTTTCTCCGTAGTAATGCTCTCTTAGTTCAAAATAGTTCATATGCTTGACTTTTATTCTCTATGCTATATCTTCTTAAGAAAGGAACGAAATAGATGAAAAAACACAGTTTATTTAAAAAACATCTTCTTATTCTTTATGGAATTGCTGGAGTAGGAATGTTAGGGCATGGGCTGTTCAAACCTATTTTACCCATATTTGCAAGAAGAGTTGGTGCAACCGGTTTACAAGTAGGGGTTTTAACTTCTGGTTTTATGATTGCAAGGGGTATCACCTCCTTTATTACAGGTAAAGTAATTGATAAAAGTGGTAAAAGAAAGATATTTGTAAAGGTTGGATTCTTTGCTATTTTTATTTTAACATTTTTATACTTTTTTGTAAAAAGCTATTATGGACTGCTTTTTCTCAGGTTCTTTCAGGGTGTATGTTCTGGATTGATGTGGCCTGCAGCTCAGATAATGGTGGCTGAGGGAGCAGAAAAAGGTTACCGCACAAGGGCATTGTCCCTATACCAGATTACAGGAAGAATAGGGGTCTTGCTCAGCAGGGTTATTCTCAGTCTTGTGCTTTTAATTACTGCAAATATTGGATTGAGTGAATTGAATTCCTTTAAGGTTGTTTTTCTTGTTGCTGGTGTAATTTTATTTATGGGATTTATCCAAGTCTTTGGGGTACCGGACTATGTAAGAAAAACCGAAGAAAAAAGGAAAGGGAAACCTCCCTATCCAATATTCCTTTTAGGGTTTGTTTTTGGTGCAATGATGGCAGTAACTCCCATATCACTGGTTTATCTTAATGAGCATTACAATATCAGTCCTTTAGAGATTGCTATTTTGCTTCTTTTTTTAGATTTTGTAAGTATTCTTGCAATGTATGGTTCCTCTTACTTTACCGATCTTGTGGGTGCGAAAAAATCTCTATGGTTTATTATAATTCCCTGCTTTACTGCTGCAGTATTTCTTCCATTTGTATCTCTTTTTGTAGGGTTTATTACTCTTTACTTTATTATGAGAATGGCAATAACTTCATTTATGCCGATTTCCCGAGCATATGCTTCAAGTATTAATACTGATGTTGGTTCAAATATAGGCACATTAAATATGATGAGTAATCTGGGTTCAGTGGTAGGACCAATGATTGGAGGATTGGTATACGATAGTTTTTCAGGAGGAGCAAAAATAGCAGGATACTCTATAATTGCTTTATTCCTGATTCCAGGGGCAATAATGTTTTTACACTCTTGGCATCGCAATCATGCATAAAAGAAAGCCTTTTCAAGTCTCTTTTTAAAGAAAAAGGTTCTCAGCTGATATTTCTTACCATCTGCATTATTAAAAATTCTGCTTGGGAAGAAGGTGCGTTGTTCTATTCAGGAGTGAATAGATTCCAGTGGGCATGAATTTATTTTATTCTTTTCTACGGGTGCAAAAAATTAAATTGCGTGAGCATACAGGATAGAATAATAAAGGAAAAGACTTCGTCCAGGAGTTTACTTTATTTTAATAATCCCTAAGATAGGGGATAAAATCAACAAAAAGTTGTTTTCGTAGATAATGGAGATAAATATTTTTTAAATACAGACTGTATCTCCATGCCTATGAGGAGGAAATTTTGAAAAGTAATACTAATACTTCAATCTTTTTTTCACTCTTGCAGGAATTTTGTCTTCTTTTCCTGCTTTTTTCATCATCTTCACATATTTTCTGTAATATTTCTTTGCTTCTTTTTTTTCTCCTTTCTGCCATAGAGCATCACCCATATTTAAATATGCAACCATTCTATCAGGAGAAAGGTTGATGACTGCCTTCAGTATATCTACAGATTCATCACTTCTTAAAGCTTCTGTAAGGAAAAAAGCCAAGTCGTTAAGAATAACCACATACTCTTTTAACTTCAGGAATTTAGAGAATCCACTTTCATTAAATTCCTTTACTGAATTAAATATGGGTATGTAAGCATTATCATATATATTAAGCAAAGGTTTAAAAGATTCTTCCATTATTTCAAGAGATTTATAAGGATCCTTCGTTGCCTTGTAAACTCTTAAAGCTTCATTATGTCCTGCTTTCATAAACTTTACAGCCATCTCATAAAAGTTATAATATCTCTCCGGATATAGAACTTCAGCAAGGGTATTTACAGCTTTCTTAATCTCCCCTTCTTCAAGCAGACTATCAACTTTTTTCAATAACTCTACAGAGTAATCTATGAATTTATCCTCTATAAATATAAAATGTATGTTTTTTTTATCCCATTTATATTTTACAATATATGTAGCTGATGAGAAAGGATACTGAGTTGCAATTGTTATGGTATCTCCTTTTCTTGAAATAAATCCTTTTGCAGAATTAAACAACATGGATTCATCATACTTCAAATCACAGTATTTTTTAAAATTACCGCCTTCCTTTCCTATTAGCATCAACTTGATGTTGTCATATTCATCTTCTCCTTTCAATAGATAAAGGTGGTGCAAAGAAGAAGGAAGATCTTCTTTAAATAACTCTGTAATTTCATACAATTCTATATTAAATGTATCTCCTTTAAGGAAAACATTCAATCGTGGCGCCTTAGCAATCCTCTTTTGCTCTGCGAAGTACATTATGTTCTCTTCCATAGAGTCATTTACAGCCAGGATATAGAAGAAAAACATAAATATTTCAACCGTCATATTCTCCTTTTATTATAATTAAGATTCAAAAAGATGTCAAAATAGACTCAAAGACTGTTCACATTATTCTCTGAATTAAAAACTTTCCAAGGAATTATCGGAGTATGGTGATAAAAAAACATAAAGGTCATGGGTGATTTTTTTATGATAGAAAATACCAGCAAAGAGATTTTTCGAACAGCCTTACTCCCTTATAATTTTTCATATAAACTACGAATACTAATCTTACAGCTTTATATTCTTTTTCCAGAAAAAGGAAAAATTTAAAGTATATTCTTATATTTTTCCGTATTATGGAATTGATTGATACCCGTTTATTTTTAAGTTTAGTATAATGGAGCACTTAAATGTTAGATGCGAAAAACGATGCAAAAATATTTTGATTTTATAAGTGATGTATTTATGTGTTGAATATGGCATAAATTTGCTATTTATTTATATAAAAGCCCATAGCCCGCCCTTCCGGGTAGGAGAGTGGGGGGATCTCCTACCCGGTTTTTATTTTTTAAAATTTCCATTGAGTTTTATGGTTATGTTTTGGTGATGCAATTTATTAGGAAAACCCTATTACATCCTGCATCGAGTAAAATCCTCTTTCTTTGTTTACGATGAATCTTATTGCTTTTATTACTCCTTTTGCAAATACTCTTCTTCCTCCGGCACGATGAATTAGTTCAATTCTTTCTCCTTCTCCTGCAAATATTACCATATGTTCTCCTGGAATATCTCCTGCTCTTACCGCAAGGATTCCTATTTCATCTTTTTTCCTTTCCCCAATAACTCCTTGTCTTGAGAATACAATTTCTTTTAAATTTCTTTCTTTTTTTATTATTTCTGCTATTTTTAAAGCAGTTCCACTGGGAGCATCCTTTTTCTTTCTATGGTGAAGTTCCACTATTTCTGCATCAAACTCTTCTGGTAAAATTTTTGCAGTAAGTTCAACAAGTTTAAACAGAAGATTTACTCCTAAAGACATGTTTGGAGAGTACACAAGTGCAATTTCTTTTCCAATTTGTTTAAGCTCTTCAATCTGTTCCTTAGTGAATCCTGTTGTTCCAAGTATGTATTTTTTTTTAAGTTCTTTTATATATCTGGCGTGTTCAATACTTACAGAGGGATGGGTAAATTCTACGATAACATCTGTGTTTTTGAGTTCTTCTAAATCTGAAGTTATTTTTATGCCTTCTATTGTTTTCCCTATCGCAGGGTGGTTTTCTTTTTCTACAAGTGCTTTTATCTCTATGTCTTTTTCCTCCGCAATGATTTTTCTTATTTCTTTTCCCATCCTTCCTTCTGCACCTATTATTCCTACTTTAATAATCATAGTAATCCGTAGTTTTTAAGTTCTCTTTTAATTATTTCTCTTGATCTTTCAGAAACAGAGACGAGAGGAAGTCTTAGGGGTCCTGCTGGCATTCCAAGCAGATTCATCGCTTCCTTAATGGGAGCTGGATTTGTTTCTATAAATAAAGCTTTCGTTAAAAAATACATCTTTAAATGAAGTCTTTTAGCCTCTTCCATTTTGCCCTGTTCAAAAAATCTTATCATCTGTTCAACGTCGGCTGGTATTATATTTGCAATAACAGAAATTACTCCTTTTCCACCTGCTGAGAGTATAGGAAGGGTTTTGGAGTCATCTCCTGAAAGCACTACGATTCTATCCCCAAGTCTTGCAATTATTTCTGTTGTTTGGTCTAAATTACCGCTGGCTTCTTTTACTGCAACTACGTTTTTACATTCCTTTACAATTTTTTCAATAGTTTCTGGAGATATATTAACTCCTGTTCTTCCAGGAACATTGTAGATAATTAAAGGAATGTCAACAGATTTAGCAACTTCTACAAAATGTTTATATAAGCCTTCCTGTGTTGGTTTGTTATAATATGGAGTTATTACAAGAGCAGCATCTGCACCAATTTCTTTTGCTTTTTGGGTGGTTTTAATTGTTTTTTCTGTGTTGTTTGTTCCTGTTCCTGCTATTACAGGAATTTTCCCTTTTGTCTCTTCAACAGTGATTTTTATTACTTTTTCTTTTTCTTCATCCGTTAAGGCAGGAGATTCTCCTGTGGTTCCACAGGCAAGCAATCCTGATGAGTTGTGTTCTATAAGAAATCTTATATTTTTCCTTAAACCTTCTTCGTCAATGCTTTTATCTTCTTTAAAAGGAGTTATTAATGCAACTATTGAACCTCTGAACATTCAAACCTCCTTTTTAATACTTTTAAATATGCCTCTTTTGCATTATAGGAACTCCTTACGAAAGGACCTGATATTGCGGTTATTCCTAAACTTTCTGCAAAATTTTTAAAATACAAGAATTCCTCTGGTGTATAATATTTTTTTACAGTGTAGTGTTTTCTTGTAGGCTGTAAATACTGTCCTATAGTAACTATATCGACCCCTACGTTTTTCAAATCCTTTATTGTTTTTAAAATTTCTTTTTCATTTTCACCAAGACCCACCATAAAGCCTGATTTTGTTATAAATCCTCTTTTTTTAAACTCCTCAAGCACTTGTAAAGAAACTTTATAAGATGCTCGTTTATCCCTTATTAAGGGGGTTAATCTTTCCGTAGTTTCCACATTATGTGCTATTACATCAGGTTCTGCCTCAGCTATTTTTTCTATGCTTTCCTTTTTACCTGAAAAATCAGGAATTAAAGGTTCAACCTTTACATTGTTGTTTTTCTCTTTTATTTTTTTTATGGTTTGCTTAAAGATTTCTGCTCCTCCATCTTTAAGGTCATCCCTGTCAACGGATGTTATTACTACATAAAAAAGGTTAAGTTTTTTCACAGCTTCTGCAACTCTTTCTGGTTCTTTTTTGTCCACTTTCCCACCTGGATTTCCTGTTTTTACAGCACAGAACTTGCAGTATCGCGTGCATGTATCACCAAGAATCATTATTGTTGCTTCCTTTTTGGACCAACAATAAGAAAGATTGGGACATTTTGCTTCTCTACACACAGTATGTAATTTAAATTCAGCAAGAATTTTATCAACGTAGAGAAACTCCTTTCCAGAAGGAATTTTTATTCTTATCCAAGGTGGTTTTTTTAAAATTTCTTCCATATTAGTTCTCTTTCAAATATTTTTGCGAAACTTTCTGCAATCTTTTTTTTAACTTTTTCAAACTCTATCTTCCTTTCTAAGATTTTTTGCATAGATGTTACTCCCTTATCCTTTATACCACAGGGTATTATGAAATTAAAATAGGAAAGGTCGGTGTTTACATTTAAAGCAAATCCATGGAAACTTACTCCATTTTTAACGGCTATTCCAATAGCACATATCTTTTCATTTCCTATCCACACTCCAGGAAATCTGTCGTTTTTTTCTGCATTGATACCAAATCCTGCGAGGGCATGTATTATACTTTTTTCAATGTTTTCAACAAATTTTTTTATCTTTGTAAGTCCCTTTATTTTAAAAATGGGATATCCAACAAGCTGACCAGGCCCATGATAGGTTACATCTCCTCCTCTTTCAATTTTATACACTTTTATTCCTTTCTTCTTTAAGAAATTTTCATCAAATAAAAGATTCTCTCTTTTAGCACTTTTCCCAAAGGTTATTACATGTTCATGTTCAACAAGAATTAAAGTATCGCATACTTCGCCTTTTACTCTCTTTTCATGAATTTTTTTCTGTAACTCCCATGCTTTTTTATAATCTGTTTTTTTAATATCTATAACCTCTATTTTTTTGCAAAATTCTTTACTACACATATTGGGGTGAGTTGTTTGCCCTGCCCCATGGGATTGTCTCTCATTATATCTTCAAGTTTTTTTACTGGAACTTTTTTTGTTGATGCAATTACCCATGAGCCTCCAATGTCGTTTATATCCATTACAGCACACTCAGCTCTTAAAATTCTTTTTACTCTTTCCACAACTTTTTGAGGTTCTTTTGGGCCTTTAATTACACATTCATTATAAGGGGGAACAGGAGATGTATGTGGAGCGTCTATCATCGCGGTCTGCTTTCCTGCTATTCTATAAAAGTCTCCTCTTCTTCCAAAAAGTCGTGTTATCCCTCCCAGAACCGCTGCAAATATTATTCTTAAACTACCTACCTCATCAATTGCTGCTTGCATACTATATGGATTTCTAAGTCCTATTCCGTACGGAACTTTTCTTACAAATTTCCATAAAATTTTAGCAAGTAATGATGGTTTTATCTTTTTAACAGGGATTGCTCTCCCCTGAGTAATAGCAAGGGCACTCTCCCCAATAACAACCACATCAGTAGGCTCTATGATACTTTCTGCATATTTTTTGATAACTTTAACTATGTCTTCCCCTGGTTTTAAAATATGAGTTTTCACAAGAATTCTTTTTACTCCGTCTTTTTCTTTTTCAATAAATTTCTTTCTCATAACAGACTTAAGAATTATAATTAAAGTGATTTTACATGTCAAATAAATTATTCCCTAAATAGATTTGTTGACTTTCAGTTTTTTTTTGGGTAAAATACAAAAAAGGAGGTAGAGATGAAGCGTTCTGCAGTACTCTTGATGGTTGTTCTTTTGACGGTTATAGGCACTCACTGTGTTCACGTAACTCAGGCTACTTTTCCTTCAGACGTGTACATCACTACAGGTGATGGTTTAAAAAATAAAGACTATACTCCTGTAGGAATCGTACTGGTGAGAAAGGCTGCGTTTCCTGTAGTAAGTCTTTTTACTGCTTTTCCTCCTCTTGTTCCTCAAATAGGTCCTGTACTTGAGGATGCTATAAAGGAGGCTGTTGCAAAGGAGGCAAAGAAGATGGGAGCAGATGCTGTGATTAACCTTCAGTGGTTTGCAATACCTATGCCTTCGTCTATGATTACACTGTGGACAGAAATTATAATTACAGGGACTGCTGTTAAAATAAAAAAATAAACCAAAGGGGGTAAAATGCCAAGTAAAATAAAAACTATTAAGATAATATATCAAATTCTTGGATGGCTGTGCATAGTGGTTGGAGTGCTTTTTGGATTGATGATGTTGTTAATCGGGGGTGCTGCAGGATTGAGCGGAGAAGAGGGAGCTGCAATGGGCTTTGCAGTAGGAGCAGGTACTGGAATACTTATTCTCATTTTTGGAGTGGTATTTGGCATTCTGTATTTGATTACTGCTAAGGGTATTGCTAATAAGAAGAACTGGGGTAAAATTCTTGGAATCATATTTGCAATTCTCATGCTGCCAAGTATTCCAGTGGGAACTGTTCTCGGAATTGTGATACTTGTCTTTATATTTAGTGACGAGGCAAAGGAGTGGTTTACAGAACAGTAAAAATTAAGTGGTACGGGAGAGGTTTTCTCCTCTCCCGTAAGATCTTGATTGACCATGGAGAATATCTAATTTCTTTTTACGTTACTTTCAGCGAGTTTTTTAAATTAAATAATAAAATATGCTTGTTGACTTTGTGGGGTAAAGGCATATAATTTTTTATGAAAAAAATAGAGGAAATATTGCAAAAATTAATTATCAAGAATGAAAATAAGATACTCCTATGGGTAATTGATGGTCTTGGAGGAGTAGAAAAGGATGGGAAAACAGAACTCGAGACTGCAAATACCCCAAATTTTGATGAATTAGCTGAAAAAAGTTCCCTGGGATTGACAGATCCAGTTTTTTATGGAATAACTCCAGGATCCGGTCCTGCTCATCTTTCTTTATTTGGATATGATCCTTTGGAGTATGAAATAGGGAGAGGAGTGCTTGAAGCACTTGGCGTAGATATGGAACTTAGAAAAACCGATGTTGCTGTGAGAGGTAACTTTTGTACTATAAAAGATGGAATTGTAGTAGATAGAAGGGCAGGAAGAATTTCAACTGAAGAAAATAAAAGGATATGTGAAATGCTTGCTCAAGAAATAAAACAGATAGAAGATATAGAAATCATAATCAAACCTGGAAAGGAGCACAGATTTGTTGTAGTATTTAGGGGAAAAGGTTTATCTCCAGAAGTTACAGATTCTGATCCTCAGAAGGAAGGTAATCCTCCTCTGGTTATAAGACCTTTGAAAGAAGAGGCAGGAAAGCTTGCAAGAATTGCAAATAGGTTTGTACTTGAAGTTCAAGAAAGAATTTCAAAGGAAGAAAGAGCAAATGGTATTCTTTTAAGAGGATTTGCATCCCTTCCTGAACTTACTCCATTCCCTGAGAAATACAAATTAAAAGCGGCAGGGATAGCTACCTATCCGATGTATCGAGGCCTTGCAAGACTTGTGGGAATGGACATCTTAGATACAGGTACAACTTGGAAAGACCAAATAGAGACGCTTAAGGACCATTTCTTTAATTATGATTTTTTCTACCTGCATTTTAAAGAGGTGGATAAAGCAGGAGAGGACGGAGATTTTTCCGAGAAAGTAAAACTTATAGAAGAAGCTGATAAGTGGGTTCCAGAGATACTTAAACTTGGATTTTCAGTGATCGCAATAACATCCGATCATTCAACACCTGCAATTTTAAAAGGGCATTCTTGGCATCCTAATCCGTTTTTACTTTATGCAGATACTGCACGAAGGGAAGGTAAAAAAGGATTTTCAGAAAAGAGATGTGCTCAGGGAGTTCTGGGAAGATTTCCTTCTCTTTATGTTATGCCTCTTTTGCTTGCCCATGCTAAAAAACTAAAAAAGTTTGGAGCATAAATGGAAAAGTATGTGCTTGTTTCTGTTTATCGTAAGGAGGGAATAGAAAAGGTTGCAAAAATTTTATTGAAATATGGATACCGAATAATTGCAACTGAAGGTACTGCGAGATATTTGATGAATAATGGAATAAAGGTAAATACTGTAGAGGAATTAACCGGTTTTAAACAAACCTGGAGAGTAAAAACCTTGTATCATGAAATATTTTCTAAGATTCTTTCTGTTCCTCCTGAAATAAAAATTGTGATTGTTAATCTTTATCCGTTTGAAAAAAAGAAGGAAGAAGGACTTAGAGAGGATGAGCTTGTTGAATTTATTGATATCGGAGGGGTTTCTCTTTTAAGAGCAGGGGCAAAGAACTATAAGTATGTGACATGTATTAAGTTTCCGGAAGAGTATGCTCTTTTAATTGAACAACTTGAAAAAAATAATGGAGAAACAACTCTTGAATTTAGAAAAGAAATGGCGAAAAGTTGTTTTGTGTATACCTCTTTTTATGACTATTCAATTTCAACATCTTTGTTTGATCTGGATGATTACTTTGCTATTTATGCTAAGAAAGATATGGAACTAAAGTACGGAGAGAATCCTCATCAAAAGGCAGTGTATTACAGGATTTTTAATTCAGACTTTAAAGTTAAAGAACACTTAGGTCATTCTCTTTCATATAACAATCTTCTGGATATCCATAGAGCGATTTTAGTGGTAAATGAATTTTCCTCTCCGTGCTGTGCTGTGATAAAGCATATGGTTCCTTGTGGTGTTGCGATTGGTAAAACTATAGAGGAAGCGGTGGAAAAGGCATATCATGCAGACCCTGTGTCAGCCTATGGGGGAATACTTTCAATAAATAGGCCGTTGAATAGAGAAATAGCAGAATTTATGAAAGGAAAGTTCTTTGAAGTTGCTGTAGCACCTTGTGTAGAGGAGGAGGTACTTCCGATGATGCAGAAAAAAAAGAGATTGAGGCTTGTAAGTTTTGAAGGAAATCCTTTATCTTTTGAAATAAGGACCGTTATGGGAGGATTTCTTTACCAACATGCGGATAATATAAAAGAAGATTCTTCAAATTGGAGAATTGTTAGCAAAAGGAAGCCTTCACAAGAAGAAATGAGAGCTCTTGAATTTGCCTGGAAAGTCGTTAAACACCTTAAGTCAAATGCAGTATGTATTACAGATACTGAAAAAACGCTTGGAATAGGCACAGGACAGCCTAACAGGGTCAATTCAGTGAAGATTGCAGTAGAACAAGCAAAAAAATATACCGGTATTAAGGTTCTTGCTTCAGATGGTTTCTTTCCATTTAGAGATTCAGTAGATACCGCAGTCTCAGCGGGAGTTACTGCGATAATAGAGCCAGGAGGTTCAATTAGAGATGAAGAGATAATAAAAGCTGCAGATGAACATGGCATTACTCTTGTATTTACAGGAATAAGGCATTTTCTTCACTAATGAGAGGAATAGTTATTTTAGATTTTGGGTCCCAATATACTCAACTTATAGCGAGAAGAATAAGGGAACTTGGGGTTTTTTCTGAAATACTTCCATATTATGCTACAGCGAAAGAGATAAAAAAGAGAAACCCTTATGGAATAGTACTTTCAGGAGGACCTGCAAGTGTTTATAAGGAAAGGTATAAACCATGCGATGAAATATGGAGCGATGGAATTCCAATACTTGGAATATGTTACGGTCATCAACTGATAGCATGGAAGTTTGGTGGAGAAGTAGAAAGAGGGGAAAAAAGGGAATATGGATATTCATTGTTTGAAATAAAAAGAAAAGATGTATTGTTTGATGGAATACCTAAGAAAATAAAGGTATGGATGAGCCATGGAGATATTGTTAAAACTCTCCCAAAGGGGTTTTTACTTCTTGGAAGTACAGAAAATTTAAAAATAGCTGCCTTTAAAAATAAAAATATATATGGACTGCAATTCCACCCAGAGGTAACTCATACTCAGTACGGGAAGAAGTTTCTTTTCAATTTTATTTTTAAGGTATGTAAAGCAGAGAAAAATTGGAATCTCAAAAAATGGGTTGATAAAAAGATAGAGGAGATAAAAGAGAAAGTAAAAGATAAAAGAGTTTTGTGTGCGGTCTCAGGAGGTGTAGATTCATCGGTAACAGCGGTTCTTGTATCAAAAGCAGTGGGAAAAAACATATATCCTGTTTTTGTGGATACAGGACTTTTGCGAAAAAATGAGAGAATAGAAGTAGAAGAAGCTTTAAAAAGATTTATTCCTCTTCACACGATTGATGCGAAAGGTCTTTTTTTAAAAAGACTCAAAGGTGTTGAAGACCCTGAAGGAAAGAGAAGAATAATTGGAAATACTTTTATTGATGTTTTTGAAAATTATGCACGGAGGATAAAAGGAATAGAATTTTTAGCCCAAGGTACTTTATATCCTGATGTAATAGAAAGTGGAGTGAGCAGAGGCCCTGCATCACGGATAAAATCCCATCATAATGTTGCAGGTCTTCCAGAAAGAATGAACCTTTTTCTTATAGAGCCTTTAAGAGAGCTTTTTAAGGATGAGGTGAGAAAGATAGGAAAGATACTTGGTATTCCTGAAAGTTTTTTAAAAAGGCATCCCTTTCCAGGTCCAGGACTTGCAGTAAGAATAATAGGGGAGGTAACAAAGAAAAAACTTGAAATTTTAAAGGAGGCAGATTACATATTCATTGAGGAGCTGAGAAAAAATAGATTATACGATAAAGTATGGCAGGCATTTGCAGTTTTAACTTCTGTGAAATCTGTTGGGATAATGGGGGACAAGAGAAGTTATGGATATGTAATAGCATTAAGAGCGGTGAAAAGTGAGGATGGTATGACAGCAGATTGGGCAGGACTTCCTGTATCTTTTCTCAGAAGAGTTTCCACGAGAATTACAAATGAAGTGAAGGGGGTTACAAGGGTGGTGTATGATATATCTTCTAAACCTCCTGCAACTATAGAGTGGGAATAAAAAGAAAAAAGTTGGGAAGAAGTATAATTACAGTGTTTATACTATTTTTCTCAATTTCAGGTATTTTAGGTGTGTGGAATAGAAGTTTCAATCCTCTGTATTTTATCTTTTTTCCTTTACTTTTTTCATTTTTTATCTTTAAAAACAAAGATTTTTTGATACTTTTTCTTATACTATCCTTGAATTTTGTAATGGTTAGATTAACAGGAGGGATAAAAAGTGAGTTTTTCTTTTCATACCTTGTACCTTTAGCTGTAGCATCTTACATTTTTGATGCAACAAGGTATGGTGCAGGACTTGTTTATGTAATTGTAATGGAATGTTTAGCACTATCCTTAAAAAAAGAGTTTTTTATCTCCCCACTCCTTCTTTTAGCAATTTTCGCTTTAACCACTGGATTTATAATAAATGCAGAGAAGAAAAGGAGAGGAACTTTTGAGAGAGCTTTTTTAAAGGAAAAAGCAAAGAAAAAAATTATAGATCCTTTAGTTTCAGCAGCTAAGGAGAAGGTTAAGGTCCTTAGGGAAGATATATATTCAGTTGATGTTGAAGACCTTTCTGGGAAGATTCTTGATTCCGTTTATTCAATAATTGCCCCTCATACCGTTGCTTTTTTTGTGGTGGATGAAGAAAGGGGTAGATTACTTGAAGGAATTTCAAAATCTCTGCATTTTAATAAAGAAGCAGAAATTGAAAAAGGTAAAGGAATCACAGGATGGGCTTTAAAAGAAAAAAGGGATGTATTTATTAATGAATATTATGAAAGTTCTATTCTGCTGGGATACTATAAACGGGATGTTTTTGTAAAATCCGTAGGAGTAGTTTGCATAAAAGAAGGAGAGAATATTCACGGATTGCTTGTGGCAGATTATTTGGAAAAAAATGGATTTAATAGAGAAAGGAAGGACTTCTTAAAAAAGACAGGCCTTCTTTTTGCTGATGTTCTCAAGATAGCAAGAATGTTTGAACAGAGACAGAAAGATGCATTGAGATTTTCTGCTCTCTATGAATTTTCAGAAAAGCTTTTTTCCAAAACCAAAAAGGGTGATATATACGATAGTTTTTTATTATTGCTTAACTTAATCTTCTCCTACGATGGTGCAGGGATTTTGGAAATGGAAAATAATACAGCTATAGTAGTTAAAACAAAAGGAAATGTTGCAGTGAGTGAAGGAGAATTTTTTAGAATTGAGAAAGGTATAATGGCTTTTCTTTCTCAACATGAAGGTTTTTATATCAATCCAGACGTTAGAAGAGAGGGAATCGTAGTGTTTAATGAAAAAGAAAGAAAAACAATGAATAGAGGGTTTCTCGGAGTTTCTTATAAGATTGAAGATAAGAGGGGAGTGGTATGGATAGAAAAGAATGAACCAGGGTATTTTACACATAGAGATGGAAAGATGGCAGAGTTCCTTTCCAGAGTTCTCTCCACCGCATTACTTAGAGCAAGATATGCAGAAAAATTAGAAGAACTTGCAAGAATTGATGGTTTGACAGGGGTGCTTAACCATAGAGCTTTTCAAGAGAAGTTGGAAGAGGTTTTGCAAAAAGAAAAGAATGTTACGCTTTTAATGATAGATATTGATCATTTTAAAAAAATCAACGATACATATGGACATCCTTTTGGTGATAAAGTTTTAAGAAAACTCGGGAGTCTTTTAAAAAGAAAGAATGGAATTTCTGCAAGATATGGAGGAGAGGAGTTTGCTCTTATTCTTCCTGGCATACCTAAAAATCAAGGTATAATTTTTGCAGAAAAATTACTTGAAGATATAAGAGATCTCGAGTTTGATAGAGAAATTAAAATAACTGCAAGTATTGGAATAGCTTGTTACCCAGAAGATGCGAGAAATAAATCTGCATTGATAGATACTGCTGATAAGTGTCTTTACAAAGCGAAGAGAGAAGGAAGAAATAGAGTTGTATGGGTTTAAAAACAGGTGTGATTGGAACTGGCAAGGTTTCTATTTCTTTTTTGAAGAATATTAAAAAAAAGGTTGATATTATAGGACTTTACGATATAAACTCTAAGCATCTTGAGAAGGCTTTGGAAATTCTTGGAGGTAAAGTTATGAAACCAAAGGATATTGCAACAAAGGTAGATGTGATATTTTTTGGAACACCTGATGATGTAATAGAAGAAAGTTACAAAGAGATAGAACTTTCTATAAGAGAACAACAGTATCTTTTTCATTTTTCAGGGGCGCTTTCCTCACAGATTTTTAAAAGAGGATATAGAGCAAGCATTCATCCCGTGTTTGCTTTTGATAAAATAGTTGATACTCTTAAAGGAGTTTACTTTGGAGTAGAAGGAGATAAGCAGGCAGTTGAACTTGCAAAGGAGTTTATAGGAGAGGTAGGAGGGAGGTGGTTTATCGTGGATAAGGATAAAAAAGTTTTTTATCACTTAATGTGTGTGTTTTCCTCAAATATGGTAAATGCAATATTGGGTATTGTAGAGGAACTGGGCAAAAGAGCAGGTATTGAAAACCCTTTGCACATGGTAGAAAAACTCATTCAAGAGTCTGTTAAAAAATCGGTTCATGAAGGTCCCTTCAATACACTTACAGGCCCTGTGATAAGAGGGGATGAAAAAACAATAAATATGCATAAAAAGGTTCTTAGATATAATCCACTACTCTTAGAAATATACTCTGCCCTTACAACTTTTATTCAGAAAAAGATTAATTCAAACTAATTAATTGTTTTATGCTTTCAACATCTCCAATAGGAATGCATTCAATTTCTGAATGAGTTCTTTTTAAAAGACCACACAATACTTTTCCTGGGCCTAACTCATAACTTTTCAGAATTTCATTTTCTTTTAATACATTCATTGTTTTTATCCATTGTACAGGACTTGTAAGCTGGACTTTCACATTTTTCTTTATTTCCTCTACGTCATCTGTTGGTTTTCCTGTTACATTCATGATTACAGAGAATTTTGGTTTTCTAAATTCAATTTCATCAAGGAATTTAGAAAACTTTTCTTTTGCTTCATTGAGAAAAGGAGTGTGGAATGCTCCTGAAACTGCAAGTCTTACTGCTCTTTTTGCTCCTTTATTTTTCGCCTCTTCAATGCCTTTTTCAACTGCACTGATTTTCCCTGATATTACAAATTGAGAAGGTGAATTTAAGTTAACGAGATAAAGGTCTTCTATTTTATTACATATTTCTTTTATAGTCTTTTCAGAAAGTCCTATAATTGCAGCCATTGTCCCTTCTGTTGTTTTTCCTGCTTCATACATAAGCTTTCCTCTCTCTGCAACTATTCTTAATGCATCTTCAAAATTCCATACCCCTGCACAACACAGAGCAGAAAATTCTCCAAGAGAATGACCTGCAACAAAGGCTGGTTCTTGGAGTTTGTGTTTTACAAGTTCCCATACTACCATGGAATGTAGAAAAATCGCAGGTTGAGTAATGTAAGTTTTTCTGAGTTCTTCTTCAAGCCCTGTGAACATTATTTTTTTAAGAGAAATACCGGTTATTCTTTCTGCTTTTTCAAAAAGTTCTCTCACATTTTCAAACTCTTCATAAATATCCTTTGCCATTCCAGGATACTGAGAACCTTGGCCAGGAAAGAGAATAGCATATTTTTGGTTCATGTTTATCTCCTTTTGTTATTCTCTGTATATTTTTTTACCTTTATAGTAGGCTCCTGATTCTTCCTCTATTCTTAAAAGCTCATTGTACTTTGCTATTCTTTCACCCCTTGCTGGGGCTCCTGTCTTTATCTGGCCTGCATTGGTTGCAACCGCTATATGTGCAATTGTTGTATCTTCTGTTTCTCCTGATCTATGGGAGATAATGGTACGGTATCCGTTTCTTCTTGCTTCTTCAATGCAGTCAAGGGTTTCGGAAAGGGTTCCTATTTGATTAGGTTTTATCAAAATTGCATTTGCAACACCTTCTGCAATGCCTTTTCTCAATCTTTTTATATTTGTTACAAAAACATCATCACCAACAAGTTGAATCTTACTTCCCAATTTTTTAGTTAAAATCTTCCATCCTTCCCAATCATTTTCTGCAATCCCATCCTCAATTGAAATTATAGGATATTTGTTTATCCAGGTATTGTAAAGTTCCACCATTTCAGTAGATTCAAGTTCCTTGTTATCAAGGGAGAGAATGTATTTTCCATTTTTATAAAACTGAGATGCTGCTGGATCAAGAGCAAAGAAAATTTCTTCCCCTATTCTGTATCCTGATTTTTCTACTGCTTCTGAGAGAAGTTTAAGGGCTTCTTCATTAGAGGATAGAGAAGGAGCAAAACCTCCTTCATCCCCTACTCCAGTAGATAGTCCTTTCTCAGTTAGTATTTTTTTTAAGGTATGGTATATTTCAGAAGCTGCTCTTATTGCTTCAGCAAAGTTCTCAAAACCTGCTGGAACTATCATGAACTCCTGCATGTCAAGATTATTTTGCGCATGGGCTCCACCGTTTATTAAGTTCAACATTGGTACAGGAATTGTGTAACCATGGATCCCCCCCAGGTATCTGTATAAAGGAATTCCAAGATATGCAGCTGCTGCTTTTGCAACTGCAAGAGATACTGCAAGCAGTGCATTTGCTCCCAGATTTGATTTGTTTTCGGTTCCATCAAGATCTATGAGTATTTCATCTATTTCTCTTTGTTCCAGTGCAGGATATCCAATAAGTTCTTCTCTTATTATTGTATTTATATTCCTTATCGCTTGTAATACTCCTTTTCCATGGTATCTCTTTTCGTTTTTATCTCTAAGTTCTATAGCTTCATATTCTCCCCGTGAGGCCCCTGAAGGTACCTGTGCTATTGCATAGGTACCATCCGATAAGATACATTCTACTTCTACAGTTGGATTTCCTCTTGAATCAAGGATTTCCCTTCCAATTATATCAAGGATTTCACTCATAACACCTCCTGTGCTATTTTTCTGTAGTACTCTCTTCTTGCTTTATAAAGCGGGAATGCTTCACATAGTTCTTTTACCTCCTGTTTTACTTTTTCTATTTCCTTTTCATTCTCCATATTTGTTAAGACTCTATCTATAAGTTTTGCTATTTTTTTCATTTCATCTTCTTTCATCCCTCTTGTAGTAAGGGCTGGTGTTCCTATTCTTATTCCAGACGCAATGGTGGGTTTCTGAGGGTCAAAGGGAATGGTGTTTTTATTCACTGTAATCCCTGCTTTATCAAGGGCTTCCTCTGCCTGCTTTCCTGTTATGTCCTTCGGTCTTAAATCAACAAGCATTAAATGGGTATCCGTTCCTCCTGCAACAAGTCTGTATCCAAGCTTTGCAAGTTCTTCTGCAAGGGTCTTTGCATTTTTTACAATTTGACGTTGATATTCTTTAAACTCTTCGGTCATTGCCTCTTTGAAACATACTGCTTTTGCAGCTATAACATGCATAAGAGGTCCCCCTTGATTTCCTGGAAAGTTTGTTTTGTCGATTACTTTTTTATGAACCTCTTTACAAAGGATTATTGCTCCCCTTGGCCCCCTTAATGTTTTATGCGTTGTAGTAGTCACAACATCTGCATAAGGGACAGGAGATGGATGAAGACCTGCAACAACAAGACCTGCAATATGTGCGATGTCTGCAACATGATACGCACCTACATCTTCTGCAATTTCTGCAAATTTATCAAAGTATAAAGTTCTTGGATATGCACTTGCCCCAGAAACTATTATCTTAGGTTTTACCTCTTTTGCTTGTTTCCAAAGAGTATCATAATTTATTTGTTCTGTTTCAGGATCAACTGTATAATGAACAACATTAAACATTTTTCCAGAGAAGTTAACAGGATGGCCATGGGAGAGGTGTCCTCCATGAGACAGTGAAAGTCCCATTATGGTATCCCCAGGATTTGCAAGTGCAAAGTACGCCGTCATATTTGCAGTGGTTCCAGAATGGGGCTGTACATTTGCATGCTCTGCCCCAAATAGTTTTTTTGCTCTTTCAATTGCAAGTCTTTCTGCAATATCAACGAATTCGCATCCTCCATAATATCTTTTTCCTGGATACCCCTCTGCATATTTATTGGTTAATACAGAACCTAAGGCCGCAAGAACTGCCTCTGAAGTGAAATTTTCAGAAGCAATAAGTTCAAGTTTTTCATGTTCTCTTTCAGTTTCTTCTACAATCGCATTAAAAATTTCAGGGTCTACTTTTTTCAGTTCCTTTACAGATATATCCATTAAAACCTCCTTTTTAGAAAGTATATTTGATTTTTCCTTCCTGTCAATTTTATAAAACTGCTTGACAAATTTCATTTTTTGTTTATAATATGACTGAATGGTCAGTCAGAAATCTGAGGATAAAAAAAGGCGAATTATCAATGCTGCAAAGAGAGTTTTTGCTGAACATGGATATTATAGAGCATCTGTGGATAAGATAGCAGATGTTGCAGGGATAGCTAAGGGGACGGTTTATCTTTATTTTTCTTCAAAGGCAGATCTCTTCTGTGGGTTCGTAGAGTATGAGCTTTCTGAAGTTGAGAGAAGGATAAAAGATGCTATTGAGCGAGAGAGTGATCCTTTTAAAAAAATTGAAAAAGGAATTCTTTCCTTTGCTGAATACATGGATGAAAACAGAGAACTTTTTCTTACCTTAATGTATGAACCTCCATCTTTAAAAATACCTGAAATGAAAGAGAGGTTTTTGAAAAGGGTAGAGAAAATACATAGAATAATAGAAGAGGTGGTAAAGGAGGGTGTAAAAAAGGGAGTTTTTAAAAGGGTAAGGATTGATGTTGTTGCCTCTGCGATAATGGGGATGGTAAGGGCTGTGGTGTTTAAGAATATTTTTTTGAAGCCTTCTGAATCTTTAAAAAAGCTTGTAAAACCTTTAATGGAAATGGTTAAAGATGGGATTTTGAAAAAGGAGGGAAAATGAGCATTTTTTTGTTTTTGAGTATGGATACATTGGAACTTTCAATGGATGATGTGGTAAAACTTGCTTTGAATAATAACCTTTATCTTAAATCTGTTAAAGAAGAGGTGAAAGGAGCACGTTATGGCGTACTTAAGGCTTTTAGTAACTTTTTACCTAAGACAGAGATAAAAGCAGGTTTTACTAAACTTTCGGATGTTCCTATAATGGAGATGCCTGTGATTGATAGTTTCATTATAAAAGGTCCTGGAAATATTGTTCCTGTAATGCATTTTGATACCATTTCTATGGGAAGTGAGAATAACTATTCGGTAGAACTTTCATTTTCTCAGCCTCTCTTTACCGGTGGAAAAATTCTGAACGGATGGATAATAGCTAAGAAAAATTTTCGAATGGAGAGATTGAAGGAGACTCTTGTAGTTAAAACCATGGAGTATAAGGTAAAGGAGATTTATGTTTATGCTCTTGTAGCAAGAGAGTTTTGGCTACTTTCCAAAAAAGTTGAAGAAGAGTTGAGAAGTCATTATGAGACTGCTAAGAAAAGATATGAGGAGGGATATGCTACAGAACTTGAGTTATTACAGGCAGAGGTTTCTTATAGATCTCAAAAAGCAAGAACAGAGGAAGCTTACTGTAATTATCAGAAGTTGCTTGATAATCTTAAAGTTATTACAGGTATTCCCATGGAGAGGGAGATTTTGCTGGTAGATTCTCTTTCTGAAAAAATAGAGAAAACAGATACATTATTTTCTGTTGAAAACAGATATGATTTAAGGATAATGAGGATACAAAAAGAGATGCTTGAGCATAGAAAACAAATTGCCTTAGTGCAGAGTTTGCCGAATGTGTTTACTGGATTTTCTTATTCTTATAAAAAGCCTTTTGGATTTAAAGATGAATGGAGAGGAACTTGGGCTTTTACAATTGGATTTAGTTTACCCTTTTTCAATGGAGGAAAAAATTTCGCAGAAGTAAAAAGGATTGATTCAGAGATAAAGAGGATGATGTTTTTAATAGATGAAAAAGAAAAAAGTGTTGAAAAAGAAGCAAGAATAAGAATCCGGAATTACCGTTATGCGAATACCATGGTAAAAATTGCAAAGAAAAATTTAACGGTTGCAGAAAAGCTCTACAATACTGCGAAAAAGCAGTATGAAGAAGGAAGTGCTACTCACCTTGAGTTTATAGATGCAGAAACAAACTATGCATTGAAAAGGGCAGAATATATAAAAGCTCTTGGAGACCTGTTTGTTGCACAAATTAAGCTTGAGGAGTTAAAAACAGGAATTTTTGAACAAGGAGGTATGTGATGAGCTTTTTGATTCTTATCTTTTTCGTTGGAGAGAAAGCCTTTTCCTGTAATGCAAGTCTTGTAAAAAAAGGAAATGTTGTCTCTTATATTTATTATTATGGAAAGGTCATCTCTTCTGAGCAAGCGTTTGTTTATACCCAGATGCCTGGAAAACTGATAAGATATATGGTTAAAGAAGGAGAAAGAATAGAAAAAGGAGATGTAATTGCTTTACTTGATAGAGATATTCCAGGAACAAAGACAGAACCAGTAAAGGTGAAGTCTCCTATTTCAGGATATGTAGGAATACTTTATTTATCAAAGGGAGAGATGGTCACACCTCAAGTACCTATTGCTATGGTATACGGAACTAAAGCACGTATTGAGCTTGACTTACCAGCTGGTGTACTTATTAAGGTAAGAAAGAATGCAGAGGCTGTGGTTGTAACAGAGGATGGAGAGTTTAAAGGATATGTGTCTTCTGTATCTTCTGCTGTGGATCCAAGGACGGGTCTTGGAAAGGTAAGGGTGGAAGTGAAAGGAGGTGTAATGGTTGGAGATATGGTGGCAGTGAAGATAGTAGTGAAAAAGAAAAAAAACGTTTTCTATGTTCCTGTTGAATCCTTAGTGGAGAGAAAGGGGAAGTACT
This sequence comes from uncultured bacterium, assembly GCA_964417925.1. Lineage (GTDB taxonomy): Bacteria > Hydrothermota > Tepidihabitantia > B3-TA06 > CAYQJV01 > CAYQJV01. The sequence continues at coordinate 21,145 of CAYQJV010000013.1, forward strand.
ATATTTTTATTTACAATAATGGAAAAGTAAAGGCTGTTGAGGTGGAACCTGGCATTGAGGGGGAGGGAATTGTAGAAATAAAAGGTAGGATAAATGAGAAAGATACAGTAATAACCAGAGGGGCTCATGGATTATACGATGGGGCCAGGGTTAAGATAAAAGGAGAGGTAAAATGATAAGATTTTCAGTAAAGCATCCTGTGCCAATGATGATGTTTGTAGGAATACTTCTTGCATTTGGGTTTCTCTCTCTTTCAAGGCTTGAGTTGGACTTTTTTCCTGAGATAGAGTTTCCAACAGTGACGGTGATTACAAATTATGAGAATGTTTCACCTGAAGATATAGAGGAGAGTATAACCAAACCTATAGAAAATGTGGTTTCAACAGTAAGTGGTGTAAAAAAGGTTTCATCGGTGTCAAGGGAAGGAATAAGTATGGTGATGGTGGAGTTTGAGTGGGGAACAAACCTTGATTTTGCTGCTCAGGATATAAGAGATAGATTAGGGTTGATAGAAGATATGCTTCCAGAGGATGCATCAACTCCAATAGTTTTTAAATTTGATATTTCCCAGATGCCGGTAGTTGAGTACTTCTTAACAAGTGATAAGTACAGTGTGTATGAGCTGAATCGGATAGTAAAAGATGATATCAAGGGTTATCTTGAGAGGATTGATGGAGTTGCCAGCTGTGATGTTATAGGAGGAAAAGAGAAAAAATACTGGGTGCTTTTGAGAATTGATAAGATGCTTCTATATGGAGTTACATTTTCGGATGTTGTGAAAGCCTTAAGAATGAACAATCTTAATATGCCGGCTGGGAAGATAGAGAAGGGGAATAAAGAATTTATTCTCAGGGTTATGGGTGAATTTAAGGATAAAGAAGATATATTAAACCAGGTGGTTGGGTACACGAAAAAAGGTACACCGGTATTTTTAAAGGATGTTGGAAAAGTAAGTTTTACCTATCCTGAGGCAGAGGGATATGTGAAAATAAATGGAAGAGAAGGTGTGGGAATAGAGATAAAAAAGGAGTCTGGAGCAAATACTGTAAAGGTTGTTGAAAAGGTAAAAAAAAGGATAGAGGAGTTAAAAAAGACCTATCCTGATATAAAGTTTAATAAAACTTTTGACCAAGGAACCTTCATTATTGCAGCAATTTCAAGAACATTCTGGAGCGCTGTAATAGGAGCTTTACTTGCAGCAATAATGATTTTTTTGTTTCTTTTGAATATAAGACCTACTTTCATAGTTTCTCTCTCCATACCTCTATCTGTGATAATTACATTTACAGTGATGTATGCCTTAGGATATACACTTAACATGATGACCCTTGCAGGAATTGCTCTTGGAGTAGGGATGCTTGTGGACGCATCTATAGTGGTAATAGAAAATATATTTAGACACGCAGAACTTGGAGAAAATCGTAGAGATGCAGCAATAAATGGGGCATCAGAGGTATGGACTGCAATATCTGCTTCCACCTTCACAAATATTGTAGTTTTTTTACCCTTACTTTACATAGGTGGATTTATAGGGCAGATAACCACTCCTCTCGCAGTAGTTGTTTCTGTAACACTTCTTGCTTCAGTTTTTGTAGCTGTTACCATTGTTCCTATGTTTTCTTCGTTAATCCTTTCTGAACAGATTGAGATAAAGGAGGTTAAGAGAGAATACTGGTTTACTCATGTACAGAGGTGGTATAGAAAAGCAGTTGAATTTACTTTAAACCATAGGAAATGGTTTGTTGTGGGGGCAGGGATTCTGTTTGTGATTTCTTTATTTGGCATTCGTATTATTGGTGTTGAGTTTATGCCTGAGATGGATAGGACATATGGAATGGTTGAAATAGAACTTCCTGCTGGTACATCCTTAGAGGAGACAGAAAACTATATGGAGAGGCTTTCAGAAATAGCAAGAGCACAGCCTGGAGTAAAATCGATTCTTTCAATGGCAGGGATGTATTCAAGCACCGCAACCATGATAATGGGGACCGAAATGGGGGCCAACAAAGGAGTAATTTCCTTTATTTTTGAAGATCCTGCAAAAAGAAGAATGAAGTCAAATGAAATAATGAGGAAATTTATTCAAGAGATTCCAAAGTATAAAGGGGGAAAGGTAAAGATAAGAGATATATCAAGGATGTTTATGGGGATAGGAAAGCCTGTTGAAATTAAGATTTATGGAAAGGATATGGATGAACTTTTAAAGATAGCAGAGGAAATTTTGAAAAAAGTAAAAAATGTAAAAGGGGTAGTATCACCTGAAATCTCTATAAAAACCGGAAAGCCAGAAATAAAAATAAAGATAGATAGAATGAAAGCATCCTATTATGGTCTTACTCCATTTTACATTGAGAATGAGATAAAGACAGCACTATACGGCGTAAAAGCAACGGTCTTCAGAAAAAGAGGGGAAGATTATGATGTAGTGGTGAAAATGGATACAAGCTATTTTAAAAAGAATCTTTATTTCATTGAAAACTTTCCGATAAAAACACCAACAGGAGTTGTAATTCCTCTTTCCTGCGTTGCAGAAATTAAGTATTCCTATGGTCCTGTGAGTATTGATAGGGAAAAACAGTCAAGGGTAGTTGCAGTCACTGCAGATGTAAAAGGAAGGTCCACAGGTGAAATAATGATAGATGTTGCGAAAATAGTAAAAAAGTTGTCACTTCCTCCAGGATATTCTGTTGAACTTGCAGGAGAGTTTGAAAATATAAAAGAGATGATAAAGGATATGGTATTTGCTTTGCTTGCTGCTGTAATACTTGTTTATATGATTATGGTTGCTCAGTTTGAGTCATTCAAGGATCCATTCATTGTGATGTTTTCCCTTCCTCTTGCTGTTATAGGGGTTGTATTTTTCCTCCTTATTACAGGAACCAGAATAAGTGTGCCATCTCTTGTTGGAACTTTAATCCTTTTTGGGGTTGCAGTTAATGAAGCAATAGTGATGATAACCTTTATTAAACAGTTAAGAAAAAAGGGGGTTGAGGACGTAAAGGCTGTGATAGATGGTTCTGTAATAAGGTTAAGACCCGTCCTAATATCAGGGCTTACAACCATCCTTGGAATGTTACCAATGGCTCTTATTGCTCATGGACATGGAGCAGAGATGAGGTCTCCTCTTGCAATAGCAATGATAGGAGGACTTTTATCTTCAATGATTCTTGTTTTATTCATAATTCCTGTTCTATACACCTATTTTGAAAGGATAAAGATAAAGAGAGGCTAAATTTTATAGGTATTATGTGGGGAAGATAGGGATAAGTGTGGGATTAAATGTTTAAAGAAAGTTGGTTTCAACCTTTTATAAATTTTTTGATTAAAATTGACAACCATATTTCAAAGGAGTATAATTAACCATGCTTTTAAAGATACTGTGGATAGTCAATTTTTTTGTTTTTTTAAAAGAGGCAGAGGTTAAACCTGTAGTAAATAGAAATTATCTCCCAGCGCTTTTGGAGTTGATTGATTCCTCAGAAAAAGAGATACTTGGGATTATGTTTTCTGCGAGAGAATATCCGGAGTATACCGAAAACATAGGTAAAGAAATACAGGATGCCCTTATAAGAGCAAAGAGAAGAGGGGTTAAGATACAACTTATTCTTGATGCTTCTTCTTGGAACAAAAGCAATGCAATTAAAAACCGAGATTTTGCAGATACATTAATAAAAGAAGGAATAGAAATTTACTATGATCCTCTTGATGTTACAACTCATACAAAACTCTTAATTGTTGATAAGAAAATAGTACTTCTTGGATCAAACAACTGGAGTTTTTATTCTTTAAAAGCAAATAATGAAGCTTCAATTATTATAATTTCAGAAGATATAGCAGAATATTTTAAACGCTACTTTGAAAAAGTGAAAAGATATTCTACAGATGTTTTTCCTTTTGTGTACAGGAAGAAAAAGGTTTTTCTTCAGAAGAAAGAAAGCAGTCAACCTCCTTTTATATACTTTCCCCAAGAAAAGAGATGTGTTAAAGCAAAAGTCATGCCTCTTCCTAATAGAAACTATGTCGATGTACTACATGAACTTATTAAAAATGCAAAAAAGGAGATAGTAGTAGCTATACTTTCTGCAAGATACTATCCTGATTACAGATTTGATGCAAATTCCTTGTTGCTTGAAGATTTAATATCCGCAAGTAAAAGAGGTGTAAAAGTTAGAATATTACTTGATGCCTCAAACTATAGTAAAGCAAATGACTGGGATAATAAAAAATACGGAAGGCTTTTAAAAAAACTATCAAACAATAAGATTGAAGTTTTTTACGATAGACCAGATATTGCAACTCATTGCAAACTTATGGTTGTTGATTCATCAAAGGTGCTTATTGGTTCAACAAATTGGAGTTTTCATGCTCTGGAATTGAATAATGAAACAGCGGTCCTTGTGGATTCAAAACCTGTGGCACTTTACTTTCTTTCGTATATTAAAAAGATATCAGAAGGTGCAAAGGAACAGGAAAAGGTGGTTGAAAAATGGTTTTATTGATTTTTTACTTTATTGATACTTTAACCATTGTTTTTACAAATGATATTATAGGACAACTTGAAAGAAGTTATGCTACATTTATAAATCCACTCTTCCCTCCACCACTGGGTGGAGAGCGTTCTTTTATCTCTTTTATTACAGAGGAAAGAAAAAAAGGGGAGGTTCTTTTATTTGATGCAGGGAATATGCTTGGAGGATACATTACAAAAGATGAGGTTAATTTTAAAAATGTAATAGAGTTTTATAAAAAAGCAGGTTATAACTTGATTGTTCCAGGAAAGAGAGAGTTTATCTTTGGAAAAGAAGGTATAGATATTTTAAAGAAAAATGGAGTAGATTTGGTGTGTGCAAACATTACTTATGCAGATGATACCTTGAAAACTGTTTTTGTTCCCTATAAAATATTTAAAGTGAAAGGGATAAAGATTGGAGTTTTTGGACTTTCAAGTTGGTACATTCCAATGCATCTTGCTGATGATAGGACGGAGAATTTTTACTTTCTTTCAGAAATAGAGGTTGCTCAAAAAATAGTTAAAGAGTTAAAGGAGAAAGAAGTAAATGTGATAATTTGTATTTCAAATACAGGTTTTGAGCATGAAAAAAGAATAGCAAGAAATGTTAGAGGAATAGATTTTATAATAGGTGGAGGAGAAGGTTATGGTTTACGAACACCTTATGAAGATTACTACACTCATACTGTTATATTAAGAAATTACAGGTATTTTTCAGGCTGTGGAAGATTGAAGTTATTTTTTGAAAACAAAAAGTTAAAAGGTTTTGATTACAAAAGCATAACCCTTTTTGAAGAGGAGTTTTAAACCTTTATTTTAAGTCCTGTGAGTTTCCTCACATTTTCCATTGTTTCTTGGGCTATTGCTCTTGCCTTTTCAGTTCCTTCTTTTAAAATTTCAACCACTTTATCTTTATTTTCTCTTAATTCCTTTTGTTTTTCCTGAATTGGTTTTAAAGCCTTTACCATATTATCAACAAGGATTCTTTTGCAATCTAAACATCCAAAACCTGCATTCCTACAGTTTTCTCTTACATGATTTATCTCGTCCTCTGAGGAAAACAATTTATGCCAACTAAATATATTACATATTTCAGGATTTCCTGGGTCTGTCTTTCTTTTTCTTGCGGGATCTGTAACTCCCCTTTTTGATACTTTTTCCCATATTTCCTCAGGAGTATCATCAAGATAGATGCAGTTGTTAAGACTTTTGCTCATTTTATGCACACCATCCAATCCCAGAATTCTTGCACCTTTTCCTATTATTTCTTTTGGTTCTGGAAAATACTTTCCAAACCTATTGTTGAACCTTCTTGCAACTTCCCTTGTAAACTCAATGTGAGGTACTTGGTCCTCTCCTACAGGAACTACTTCTGAACGATAGAGAAGGATGTCTGCTGCCATAAGAATGGGATAGTTAAATAATCCAACATTTACATTATGTGGATTTTGTTTTACCTTTTCTTTGAAGGTTGGTATTCTCTGTAACCAGGCAAGAGGAGTTACAGTCCCCAAGATCCAGGCAAGCTCTGTATGCTCGTGAACCCATGACTGAACCATTATTATACTCTTTTGAGGATCTATTCCACAGGCAATGTAATCAATTGCTGCGTTAATTATTCTTTCGGGCATTTCTTCTGGAGAATACTCCACAGTCATAGCATGATAGTCAACGATTCCAAATATTGCTTCGTATTCGTTTTGCAAAGAAATCCAGTTTACAATTGCTCCAAGCCAATTTCCTATATGTAGTCTTCCAGAAGGTTGTATTCCAGAAAACAGCCTTTTTTTCATCCTATCCTCTTTTTTGCATAGAAAAGTGCCTTGCATATCAGTTCTACATCCTTTTTATTTGCATGTCCCATCATTCCTATTCTTATTATTTTTCCTTTAAGTTCCTTTTGTCCATTTGCAAAAAGAATTCTAAATTTTTTGAGTATTGCTTCAATATATAAGTCACTTTTTTTCTCACATAACAATACAACCAGAGCATTGGATGGATTTTGTGGAAATATTTTAAAACCTGCTTCCTGGGCTTTTTTCCTTACAAAAGAACTCCACTTTTCGTAATCTTTTAAAATTTTGTTAAATCCTTGTTTTTCAATCTTTTCAATAACTTCATACATGTAAAGGAGAGTAAGGATTGCAGGAGTGTAGGGGGTTTGTCCTTTTTGCAAGAATTCCTCATAAGTTAAAAGGTCGAAATAGTAACTTTTTGGTTTTTTTCTTCTTTTTATTTTTTTTAATACCCTTTCATTTACAGCAATAAAGGAAATTCCAGGGGGAGATACCAGAGCTTTTTGTGATCCTCCCACAACTACATCAATTTCTTCCTCTTCCTGTTTTAGTTTATCTGCTCCAAAACCTGCAATTGCATCTACCACAAGTATGGCATTCTTTTTGATCTTTGCGATTTCTTTTACATTGTTTAAAGCACCTGTTGAAGTTTCTGTTAAAGTGGTGAGGATCCCTGTATATTTTTTCTTCTTTAGTTTTTTTTCAATTATTGAGATATCCACTGATTTTCCGTATTCAAAAGAGACAAAATCGTGGGGTATATTCCATACCTTACATATCTCTCTCCATCTTTCTCCAAACTTTCCTGTGCTTGCTATAAGAAGTTTATCTTTTCTGTCAAAGATGTTCAAAACCGATGCCTCCATTGCACCTGTGCCTGAAGATGTAAGAAGGAACACTCTGCCATGTGTTAAAAAAAGCATTTTTTTGAGTTTTTCTTCTATTTTAAAAAGGAGCTCTGAAAAGGATTCTTCCCTATGGTATGGAAACCCTTTTTTAAGAATTTTTTTTAAATCAAGCTTTAACTCTGTAGGGCCTGGAGTAAAAAGTCTATAGTACTTCATTTGGCAAGTATTTTTTTAGTCTTTTTTAAAGGACAGAAATCTCCACACATGGTACATACTCCACCCTCAACAGCAGGATATTTTGAAAATTTTTCTTTGGCCTTTATAGGGTCTAAGGAGTTTTTAATTACTTCTTCCCATGCAAATTTTGCTCTCAGTTCTGAAATCCTATAATCCCATTCTATAGCATCTCTTCTTTTAGCAATATCTGCTACATGAGCTGCTATTTTTGCTGCAATTACTCCTTCTCTTACGTCCTCAGGAGTTGGAAGTCCAAGGTGTTCTGCAGGTGTAACATAACATAAGAAATCTGCACCATACATTCCTGCTAATGCTCCACCTATTGCGCTTACGATGTGGTCATAGGCAGGAGCAACATCGGTAACCACAGGGCCAAGCACATAAAAAGGAGCACCTTTACAAATGGATTTTTCAATTTTTATATTTGTTTCTATTTCATGGATTGGGATATGACCTGGGCCTTCAACCATTGCCTGTATACCTCTTTCTCTTGCCTTTTCAATTTGTTCACCTATTATCATTAATTCATGTATTTGAGGCCTATCGGTCGCATCATAAAGAGAACCCGGTCTAAGTCCATCTCCAAGGCTTAAAGTAATTCCATATTCTTCTGCGAGATCCAAAATATCATCGAAATATTCATATAATGGATTCTCCCGGTTGTTGTACTCCATCCATTCAATTATTAATCCTCCTCCTCTGCTTACAACTCCAGTAAGCCTTTTTTGTTTTTTTAATCTTTCTACACCATCCTTCGTTATTCCTGTGTGCACAGTAATGAAATCCACTCCATCCTTGAGATGTTTTTCTATTCCTTCAAAGATTTCTTTTACTGAAAGTTCTACGAAAGATTTACGCCTTTTTGGAGAATCAAGAGCACATTGATATATAGGTACAGTACCAACAGGCACAGGTGAATTTTCTATTATCTTTTTTCTTATTTCATCAACATTTCCACCAATAGAAAGGTCCATTACTGTGTCTGCCCCTGCTTCAATTGCTATTTTAAGTTTTTTAATTTCTAATTCTGGATCTGCAATTGAAGGAGATGAACCTATATTTGCATTTACCTTTGTGAAAAGCCCTTTTCCAATACCCACTGCTTTTATTTCTCTTGGTCGTTTTTTATTATAAGGAATTACAATTGTTCCTTCCTTCAAACCCTTTTTTATAAACTCCACAGAGACTTTTTCATGCTTTGCAACTTCTTTTATCAATTCTTCAAAATTTTTCATGATAAAGATTATAGGTAAAATTTTTGATAAGTCAATTCATAACGATCGTGCATGTTGCTTTGTGTAGTTTGACTTTTTTAAAAAATTTGATTAAACTTCGTCTAATCCTTCTAAAAAGGAGGTGAGTATGAAAGTACTTCTGGTTGTTTTAATAATCACTCAAATGAATACTCTTACACCTGAGATCCTTATTAAGGAATATATAAAAGGAGTTCAAATAAAAGATCCGCTGGAATATGAGAATCTAAAAATTTTTCCTATTATTACTCAGAAGATTCTTAAGACAGAGTCATATGTAACCCTGGATGAAGCAATAGAAAGAGGATGGTTAATAATAAGAGAGAGTGGAGAGGGTGAAGTTAATTTTGTTGAGGTGAAGAATGATGGTAATAGAAAGGTTTTTATGATGATAGGAGAAATTATATCAGGAGCAAAACAGGATAGAATGCTTAAGATGGATGTTCTTATTCCTCCGAAGAGTGGATGGATGAGAGTACCTGTTTACTGCGTTGAGCGAGGAAGATGGTATGGAGTGTCAAAACAGTTCAAATCAGAAAAATTGCTTGTTCCTAATGCTGTAAGACAAAAAGCAAAAATTACAGAAGCGCAAAAGGAGGTATGGGAAGAGATTGAACACAGTCAACTTTCTCTTGGGATTACTTCACCTACTTATACGGTAACAGCAAATTATGAGAACGAAGAGATAAAAAAGGAGATAGCAAAGTACAGTAGAAATTTTAAAAAACTTCCTAATCTTTCTAAGAGAATTATAGGAGTTGTTGTGACAACTGGCAATAGAATAATATGTGTTGATATATTTGCAAACAATGAATTGCTTTCAAAGTTATGGGATAAACTTTTAAAATCCTATGTAATGGATGCCTTATGCGGTGAGAAGAGTTCTGTGAATAAAGAAGAGGTGAAAGAGTTCATTGCAACAATTGTAGATTCAAAAATAATTTCTACTAATGGAGTAGGAATTGGAGAGACAGTAGAGATTGAATCAAATGTGGGTAAAGGTTCAGCATTGGTGTATGAAAACGCTATAGTACATATGGATTTTTTCCCAAAAAATAGTGAGGGTTCAGAAAAGTTAGAAGAGTAAATTACTGAGTAATAAGAGATTTTTTCTGTTCTTCTAAGTAGCTTTTTATCCTTTCAGGATTATAGGTTTTAAAAATATAAGGATAGGCAGTATTGTTATGAAGTAATGGATCATCTGTTTCTTTAAGACCAGTTTTTGGGTATTCTTTAGTTTTTGGTATAGGTGAATACTCCGCAATATGAGGAATGACTCCAAGTTCTATAGAGAACTTTATGGTTTCCATTATACTTTCTTCGCTCTGTTCGGGAAGTCCAGCAATTACATATGAGTGCAGGTTTTCTGTTTTAAATCCTTTTCTTTTAAGTATTTTCACTCCTCTTTCAAACTGTTTCTTTGTAAGTTTTCCTCCGGTCCTTTTTTGAAGTTCTTCATCAACAGTTTCAAGACTCAAATATAAAGAGGTAAATCCTGCTTCATACATTAATTCTGCGGTTTCTTCGGTAATAAGAGCTGGGTTTATTCCGTTTGGAGTGTGGAATCTCAATTTTTTATTGGATTTTATTATCGCTATTAAGATATTTTTAAAATAGGGATTGGAAAGTAAAGCATCGTCATAAAATACGAAATCCTTTACTTTGAATTTTTCAGCATAATACATGATTTCATCAATTACTTCATTAGGAGGTCTTATTTTAAACTCTTTCTGTAAGATCTTAATTGCACAGTAACTACAGTTATAAGGGCATCCCTTTGTTGTGTAAATAACCACATAATCCAGTGAAGAATAAAGTTCATAGGCAAGTCTGGAGGCTTGAATTTCTTTTATCTTTGTATTTGTAATCTCTTCAAATTTTGTTATGTTTTCTTCAAACTCACCTTTTAGAACTTTTCCATATTTTTCTGCATGCTGTGGTAAAAGGGTTGCATAAATTCCTCCAATTAACACAGGAGCCTTTGGAAAGAATTCCTTTATTATTTTTACTGTTTCTTCTACCCCAAGATACCAGTATGTCATTCCAGTTGTCACAAGAACCATATCAAAAGGATAGTCTATCTTTTCAAGAAGTTTTTTAAAGATAAAAACAGGTATCCCATATCTCTTGTATCTTCTTGGTACATCTTTATATACTTTTGGTTTTTCTATCTCTTCTGCAGGAAATTTTCCTCTTCCATAACTTCCATTTTTTGTCTTTATGCCATATTCTCTCAATGCAGGATGTTTCCTGTCAAGGAGATCTATGAAAGTGACATTCCACCCATTTTCTTTTAAGATGGATGCTATTTTTAAAAGTCCAATAGGTTTTAGCCAAAAATCGTATGCTTTGAAATCGTGAATATAGGGATTGACGAGTAATGCTTTTTTATTCTTTTTCAATAATTTTTAGAAATACCTGACTATCCTTTATTCTTGATAGATTGTTAAAAAATACATATCCTTTTTTATTTTTTACCCTCTTATAAAGAGGAATAAGTTCTTCTTCTGTATATGATTTTCTGTAACCTTTTCCTCCATGTATCCGATAGTAAATAATATCATGTGTTACTTCTTCCCTTTCAAATGGGTCAACAACATCTATAAGATTGAGTTCATTGCACACTTTTTTTATTTGAGTTTTTTCCCATTTTCCTCTTGATTCCCAGCAGAGTTTTTTGTTATCTTTTTTTATCTCTGAGAAAAATATTTTCATATTTGAGATATTTTCTTCAGAAGGGGAAAAGGATGCAGGAGTTTGGAAGAGAAATACTTCACATTCAAGTGCTTCTGCAATTTCCTCTGTATATTTCCATATGTTCATCACTTCTTTTGTTGGCTTGAAAAATCCGTAATTTTCTTTATTTGAAATTTCTATATTTAATCTTTTATAAGTTGGGGATGTGGGAGGATGGGTAATTAATTGGGAAACCTTTATAACGAATTCAAAGGATTGAGGAGCTTCTTTTTTTAATTTTTCGTAGTACTCTATTTTTTTAATCTGATAGAATGTATCTTGAAGTTCCACTACAGGATAGATCTTGTAATATTTCTTTCTTGCCATGGAAAAACCGCATAATCCTATTTTTACTCGGGTTCCCATGTTTTTTCTACATCTATGATATGAACTATCTTTGCTCCTTTAGTTTTTAATGCATCCGTGATATATCTTCTATGACATTTTCCAGGCCATCTTTCTGCACATAGAATACATACTGCACGTTTTTTTGCAATTGAATAGAGAATTTCCACTCCTCTTTGAAATGTATCTGTTTTTTTGAACTTTTCATATCCTTCTTTCCTGTAACCTCCGAGTTCGTTTCCCATATAAAGATATTCTACCTTCTTTTCCTCGCAGAGTTTTTTTAAATTTTCTCTTTTAAAGTGAGGTAATCTTGATGTAGGGAATCTTCTCACATCTACTACTACGTCAATTCGGTACTTTTCAAGAATCTTTTTAAACTCATCGGGAGTTCTGTTGCTTGTTCCGAGTGTATAAATTATCACATTTGATTTTCTTTCGGTTTTGTAAGTTTTTCAAGCAGTTCCAGGGTTTTTTTAGAATATTCGTTAAACATATCTTGCAAGTGCTGTATGTTTGTGGAAAATACCACACTTAACATTTCAGCCTTTTCATACAGTGAGTTGTCAAGTTTATTTTTTATTTCTTCTGCCAAAGTTCCGAGTCTTTTTGCAATCAAAACAAGCACACATTTTTTTTCTTCTTTATCAAACAGTTCGCATTCCTCTCTTAAACATTCAGGATGCACCACATCTTCAATAACTACTTCTCCTATTTTCTTCCCCGTCGCATCGTAACGGGGTTCATACCTTCTTACCTTCTTATGCCAGAAAGGGCATCTTTTGAATTCTTCCATTTTACCTCCTTAATTTTAAAATTTTCTGATAAGAGCAAGTATTGCTTTTAATCGCTCATCAGTTTCTCTTAGTCTCTGAGACAATTTTTTTGCAAGGCCCCATAAAAACCAGTATGCAGCGGGATTGTTCTTTGATACCAGTTCATCAAACTTCTTTTTGGGAACTACAAGAAGTGTAGTATCTGTATGGGCAATTGCAGTTGCTGATCTTGGAGCTATATCTATAAGTGCCATTTCACCAAAAAAATCCCCTTTGTAGATGATGGAAAGTGCTTCTTCTCCTATCTCAGGTATCATTGTTGATATTCTCACTGAACCATCAAGAATTATACAAAAATAGTTTCCTTCATCGCCTTCTTTAAAAATTATTTCTCCTTCTTTAAATGTTTTTAAAGATCCAGAGTTGATTACATCATCAAGTTGAGCATCTGTGAGTTTTTCAAAAGGAAAGTATTTTTTTAGAGTTTCCTTAATCTTTTCCTTTTCCATTTTTTCCTCCTTTTGAACTTTCCTCAACATATTTCAATTGTAATTGATGAATCATACCTTCAAGAAAATTTCTCTCATCTTCATTTAAATTCCCCTTTGTTTTTTCTTTTAATATTAAAAGAAGATCAATAGAAAATTTCGCTACATTGAGATCCCTC
>CAYQJV010000014.1:0-34148 GCA_964417925.1 uncultured bacterium
TTTTGCAAACTTTTATTCAGCTTCTGGAGTCTCTTTCACCTATACCTTTCTCAAGCAAAGGGATGAGGAAGGGGTGGAAATAGGAAAGTTTATAGCATATAATACAGGTGTCCATTTTTATCTTTCAACTGTTTTTAAAGGCACATTTACAGGCATTGGTATAACAGGAGATTTTATTAGCATTTATGGCACCACAAGAACAGAGTTAAGATTAAGCACAGGAGTTATGCGATTTTTTAATAATATTTACATAGCAGGGAGTATCCAGAACTTTGGAAAAATAGAGACAATGTCCTGGCCAGAAATAAAATCCGATATTGGGTATAAGGTTAAGCATTTTACCATTGGTGTAGAACTACTTTACAGAAATATCTTTGGAACTGGATTTTCTGGAAGTTACATATTGAATAGACATCTGTCTTTCATGGGAGGAGGCTTGATTTTTAAAAATGGGGATAAGAGAGGAGGTATAGGAGTAGTATTTAAAAATTCTGTTTGGGAGGTTAAATATCAAGTATCTTTTTCACAAAATATTGGTTTTTCTCATGCTTTGCAAATAGGATGGGGTATGGAGAAGAAAAAGGAGGAAGGACTTTTGTCTTTAATTGAGGAAACTTCCGAGTCTTTTGAAAAGGAAGGAGATATGTTTTTTGAGAGAAAGGACTACAGAAATGCTTTATTTTCATACGATAAGGCACTTATATGGAATCCTTCAAATGTTTCTGCCGAGGAAAAATATAATAAAACATTGAAGATTCTTGAGGAAATCAATAAAAAACTTCATTTAGAGAAAGCAAGAAAGTTATTGAACAATGGAGAATTAATTGAAGCGTTTTTTGAATACAGATATCTTCTCAATCTATATCCAAAGGATACTTCAGTTTTAAATGGATTTTTGGAAACCGTAAAGAGACTAAAAAGACCTGAACTACTTGGTATAAAGGATGAAAAAGATATGGAGAAGTTTGGTAAAATGATGGAATATCTTGCAGATAACAGATTCAAAGAGTTTTTTGAAAATCTTGCATATTTTAAAAGAAAGTATAAGGATATTCCTATATGGAATAAGTTAAAGGAAGAGGCAATGATTAAGAAAAATGAGTTAATAGAGAGATTACTTTCTGAAGAGGAGGAGCTTGAAAATAAAAAGGCATATGGAAGAGCCCTTGAAGTTATAGATAAAATTTTAGAGATGGAACCTAAAAACAATATTGCTCTTTTAAAAAAGGAGAAACTTCTAATAACTGTTGAGCGATTGAAAAGAGAGTTATTGAATCAAGGCAAAAGGATGTTTGAAAAGGGAGAGTATGTAAAGGCAAAGGAGAAATTCCTGGAGGTAATTGCTCTTGATGCTGATAATGTGGAAGCAAAATCCTATCTTCAGAAAATAGATGCTTTTGCTTCAGAACCCTCTTGGTCAATTGAGTATTTACATCTTAAGGCTGCAACTTCCTATGCTCTGGGAGATTACGATAAGGCAATTCTTTTCTGGAAAGAGATTTTAAAAAAGGATCCTACCAATAAAAAGGCTTTAGAAGGTATAAGGAGGGCAGAGAAAAAGAAGAAATTGTTTCTTACTCCATAACTTCTATTTCAAAAAGTTCTGCACTGGGTTTTGAAAGAATTTCCTGGGCTGCTTCGTTGAGGTCCTTACAGTTCATGGCAAAATCTATTATGGATGGTAGGACTTTTATATGTAATTTTTTATCTTTTCTGTCCACAAAAACTGCTTCAATTGTTTTTTCATCATTTTCAACTTTTATATTTCCCTTTCCAAATGTACAGTAGGTTGCACATTGAATTCCATCAAGTACGCATGTATAGGGTTTTTGAGTTTTTAACTTCACTACGGTAGAAATATCCATTATACCTTTAGGCTTTAAAATCTCTACTGCTTCTTTACCCATTCTGTATCCTATAGCAAGAAAGGGACCATTGTGACCATGGAATTTTATGGCTTCTGTATATTCTATCATGCTACCTCCTTTTTAACTTTTTAAAAGTTTGGGTTTTTGACATAAAGTTCTATAGATACATTTATCACACTGAGTAGTTTTTCTTTTGCGTTCAAAAGGTATGTTTATATCAAACAGTTCCTCAAACCATCTATAAATGATATCTTCAAATTTTTTCATTTCCTTTTCTCTCTCCGAAATTTTACCCTTTTGTGGTGAAAATAATCTATTCAGGTTTCTCTTTTTTAAATCATAAATTGCCGCATCCTTTTTAAAAGAAGGTATTTTGTCAAGAAGATACAGATAGTAGTAAAGTTGAAAAGTATATTTCCAGGCTTGACTGAATTCGGAGTCTTTTTTAAAAACCTTTTCTATCCCTTTTATAAATTTTATGTCCGAAGCCCCTGTTTTATAATCAATTATGAGATATTCATCCCTTCCATCAGGATGTGTTATGTGGTCTATCCTATCCACGACACCTTGAAGTATTATTTTCCTGTCTCTATAAGGTATTTCTCTTTTGAGCTTCTCTTCCAGAGCAACTATTTCTATTTCTTTTTCTGTCTTCATTCTTTCAAGTTCGTTTTTTAAAAAATATACAAGAAATGCACGTAGGGTGCTTCTTGCATAAAGAGAAAATCCCTTTGTACCTCTGTGTGTGCTAAGTTTTTCATCTATAAGTTTATATCCTTGCTTGAGAATTTTACTGAGGTCCCTTAATAAATAGGAAAGTTTTTCTTTTTTGTAGAGTTTTTTTAAAAACTCATGGAATAAATTACCAAAACCTGGTCCTCTCAGACTCTCTTCAACTTCTTCTCTTCTTCTTAAACCAAGAATATGCTCAAAATAAAATCCTACAGGACATCTAAGGTATGAGGTAAACATTGTTGCAGAGTACTCGGTGTTCAGTAGTTTCTCTATAATTTCTGGAGTCTTCTCTATAATGGGATTTGTATCGATCATGGAAGGGTGAAAAATAATATTTATTTTGTTTATTTTTTCATCTTCCAATATTTTTTTCTTTTGTTTTTCCTCCTCCCATAACAATTGCTCTATGAATCTACTTCTTGTAGACTTATGCAGCGAGGATTCTCCTTTTGTGTAGAATATCCATACCTCATCAGCAGTTCTCACAAGTCTGTGGAAGTTATATGCATACACTGACTCAGTGTCTTCTATTGTTGGTAGCCCAAGCATTTTTCTCACAGAATAAGGAAGTAGGGGATCGTCTTTATTAATTGCAGGAACTATTCCTTCATTTACATCAAGCAGTATTACTTTTGAAAATTTAAGTGTTCTTGTTTCCAACATTCCCATGATTTGTATTCCTTTAAGAGGTTCTCCTTCAAAGGGTACTTTTTCTTGTTCAAGTAGATATATAAATATGGAGTACAGGGATTGAGGAGTGGAAAGTTTATCTGAAGTGATTTCTTCCAATTCTGTTATTTCCTTTATATCATGGAGGATTGAAAACATGTGATAAAAGAGATTTTCGGTTACTAAATTACTTACAATTTCGCTATTACTTGCTATCCAGGATAAAAGTTCTATAAATCTATCTGCAAGGGAGGATATACTATCCACTTTTTCAAAATTGAAAAACAATTTTTCGTGCAATATCTTTAAAAACGGAAAATGTTTAGAGAGATCCTTTTCAATTCTATCCAATGGAACATATACCATGTTATTTTTTACTACATGTCTTTCAATTCTATATATTGCTTTTTTTATCTCGTTTTTTTCAATCTTCAGATTTTTAATGTAGGGGTGCTTCAGAACCGAAAGGTAGGGAAGAAAATGATATTGGTTTTCCTCTCTTAAAGTTTGAGCTTCACATATTGCATTCATAAGACTAAACAAAGTACTGTTCTTTATAGGGTATCCCATTGTAATGTTGAACTTTTCTTTTAAAGGAGCCACTACTTCATGAATTATGGGGAAAAGCGCGGATTCATCACATAATGTGATACACAGCTCAGAACCGCGGGATTTCATATTCTGAATAATCTCTCTTATCTGGTTTATTTCTGAGTGTAAGTTATAACCTTCGTAATAGTGAATCTTGGGATATATGAGGGAAGGTTCAAAGAGCAATGTGGGTTCTGCATTTAATTCTTTTATCATTCTTTGGTGATGATAATAGGGCGATGGAGGTATTGCCTCTTTTTTTATCATTTCAGGATCCGTTTGGATTATCATATATGCATTTTGGTTTTCAAGAAAGAATTTTATTATCTCTGTTTCTACTTTTGTGAGTGAATAAAATCCTATGAAATATATTGAATCAAACTCTTTAACTTCTACTCCATTTTTTATGTTTTGCAATGCAGTAATGTACTCTATTCCTGCTCCTGCAATTTTTTTTGCAAGAAGTGTTTGGATGAATCTTTCTTTTATCTCATCTATAGATTCCCATAATTTTCTAACCTGTACTGGTATTTCTTCCTTGGTGTAGGAGAGAAAATGTGAAAATTCTTCTATATTTTCTCTGTTTAGTTCCTCAATCATTTTAATAATATATCCTGCCCAGGGCATGAATCTGTCAAAAGTTTCTGTGATTTTTCCAAACCTTTTTTTCTTTTCCTCTTCTATTTTTTTAACAACTTTGTAAAGTATAACCTGCAATTCCATTTTTTTAGGCTCTCTCAGATGTAATCCTCCTTTTGCAGAGAGCCATTTCATAAACTCTGTGATGGAAAATCTTTGGGGAGGGATAATTACTTTACGAGAAAAAGATGATAGATATTTGAGAAGAAAAAGTCCTGGTCTTTTACCAGGAAATACGACAGCTATATTTTCAAAATTTTTATGGTTATTGTAGATTATTTCTGCAGTTCTTTTTATTAGGTCTTCTGAGAAAGGTATGATAAATATCTTATTCAACCTTCACCTCTTTTACTTTCTTTTTATCGGTGTATACAATAAATGCTTTAACATTTTTATTGCGGAAATATTTTTTAATAATATTTGCATATTTTTTTATCTGTTCTGCATGTTTTGAATATTCCTTTCCTGTTTTGAAGTCAACTACTGTTGCTGTGTTTTTCTCTATAATAACTCTATCGGCCCTGTAAATATCACCTTCTTCATCTATCATTTCTCTTTCTCTCCATACCAATGTTCCCTTGGGGATAAAGAAAAATCTATTTATTTCAGGAACAGAAAGAATCTCATTGATCTCTGCTAAATAGGTTTCTTTTTCCTGTTGGTTCATAATTTTTTCAATATCTTTTATATATGTGTTTTTGTCCAGTTTTTCTATCTTTGAAAGAATTTCATGGATTTTTTCACCCCTCTTTATTGCTTCAAATCTTTTTCCTTCTATTACATCACCAAGAGAATAGGTTTTTACCACAAGTTCTTTATCCCACAACAATGTGTTTTCCTCTATAAAATGTATTTTAGCGGTTTTTTCTTTTTCCTTCTTTATTTTATGTTCACGTTTTCTACCTATTTCCCATACCTTTGCTGTTATTCCTTCTTTGGATTTTACAAACTTGAGATAGTCTTCATAAGTGGGTACCTTATTCTTATTCTTATTTTGGCTTTCGTTTATAAAAATGTACATCTCCTCTTTAGCTCTGGTCATTGCAACGTACAGTACGTTTAGTTCATCAAGAAATTTCTTTGTTTCTTCTTTTTTCACTAGCTTTGTAGTGTAAGTATCTAAGAGATTAAAACTTGTGTATGTCTTTCTGAAAATTATTTCATCTGTTTTTTCCTCTTCTATTAAATTACTTTTTCTTTTTATAAAGGGATGTTCAAGGAACGGAAGAAATACTACATCGTACTCCAGTCCTTTTGCTCCATGTACTGTTGAGATTTCTACTGCTTCAATATTTTCAGGAAGTGCTACAGAGAACTCACCTTTGTTGGCTTTCCAGAAGGATAAGAATTCAGAGAGAGAACTTCCTTTTTTCTTTTCATATTCGTGAATAACCTCAAGGAGCTGTGTATAGAAGCCAGCATCTTTTGGAAAGTTTTTCCATACCTTAAACTTTCTAAGAATATTTGTAACAAGGCTGTAAACCGGTATTAAATCTACTTTTTTAAAAAATGGTTCTATGTAATCACTCCATAATTCAGGATAACGATTTTTAAAGGCTTCATAGAGCAGGTTGTTGCGATTTTTCCTTCTTAATTCAAAAATCTCTTCTTTTTTTATCCCAGAAAGTCTTTCAAAAATAATACCTGTAACAAAGCCTGCAAATTGTATATCTGAAGAAGGGCTGTCCAGAAAACCCAGAAAATCAATTATTTCTCTTATTCCAGGGTGGTTTTCAAGCAAAAGACTCTGCTTTGAAAATACAGGTATACCTTCAGTGCTTAATATCTCCGCTATCTTTCTTGCATGTGCATGATCCCTAACCAAAACTGCTATACCTTCTATTCCTCTTCTTTCTATTACCTCTTTTATTCTTTCTATAAATATCCTTTCCTTTTCATCTTTGTTTACCTCTTCTACTCGTACGTATCCATATTCTACAGTAGATAATGGCTTTTGTTCAACATCATTGTAAATCCTTTTGATGTTTTCTTTAAAATTCATATTCGTTAAATATTCTTTGAGGAATTCTTCAAGGAATTCTTCAATATATTTTGGAGAAAACATACGATTGTTAAACTCTACTATTTCCCTGTGGCTTCTCCAGTTATAGGGTAAGCGTTCTTTTATTACATCTGCTTTATTTTTAAAAGCAAAAAATGCCTCATCCATTAGTTCAGCTTTTCCCCCTCTCCATCTATAGATAGCCTGTTTTTTATCACCAACCACAAAAATGCTACCCCCTCTTGATACAGCCTCATCTATAAGAGGCTCCATATTTTTCCACTGAATAACACTGGTATCCTGAAATTCATCTATTAAAATGTGTTTATACGCCTCTCCTATCTTCCAATAGATATATGGCACTTTTTCCTTTTCAAACAGTTTTCTTATAAATTTTTCAATTTCACCTATGGGTAGTTCCCTCTGTTCTTTTACATATCTTTCCAGTTCTTCTTTTAAAAGATAGTAAAAGTTATTAAGAGCCACAGGTTCTATTTCTGAAAAAAGGTCAATAAATTTTTCAACCTGAGGATATAATTCTTCAGGAATACAATTCCGTTTCTTTGGTATTTCCTTGGCTAACTCTGTTGGAGATTGAAACTCAATACCAAGTAGTTCTTTCAGTTGTAGATAAAATTTTTGTATGCTTCTTTTTTCACGGAAGTTTATTTTTTTTAAATATTTCTTTTCAGCAGAATAAAAATTTTTCAAATCTTCTTGCACTATATCTCTTATATCCCACGCAATTTTACCACATATTTTGATTCTATAGACAAGATAATCAAAAAGTACTTTTTTTACTTTTGGATCTTCTGGAAATCTTTCAAAAATTCGGTTAATCACTACATTTATGCATTTCTCAATTTCTGGTTCTATTTCTATTTGTGGATGTATTTCTAATTCAGGGGCGAATGCTCGGATAAGTCGAGCCATAAAACTATCTATTGTGGATACATTAAAAAAAGAGTAGTAATGGTTTAGCAATGCATCCAGGATATAGGCTGCCCTTTGGGATATATTTTTTATTTTTGGTAAATACGGTTCAAAAAATTCTATTTCCTTCTGGTCTTCAAATACAATTTTTTTAAGTCTTTCTATTATTCTTCTTCTCATCTCCTCTGCTGCTCTGTTTGTAAATGTTACAGCAAGAATTTCTTTAAGAGTTTCCTTGAATTCCTTATTTCCCTTTTTAAAATCTTCTTTTAAAAGAAAGTAAAGATATCTTGTGGTAAGTACATGAGTTTTACCTGATCCTGCAGATGCTTCAATTTTTTTTAATTCAGGGATATTTTGAATCTCAATTATATTTTTTATAGATACAGACATTTTTTTCAAAAAATTATAATTCTTTTTTCTCCATTGTCAAGGTTTCAGTAAATTTCAATAAAATTTGCAGGAATTTGAATGAGGTTGATTATATCCTTACAGCATAGGAACCAAGAAGAAACTTGTTTGGGGTTTGAGCATCGCCAACAGGAGAATTGGAGCTTAAAGCTTTTAAGACACGTAAAAACAATCTGTATCTGTAAGTCTTGAATAAGCAAAACTTATTTTTTCCCTTTCTTTTTTACTATTAATTTCAATCCTTCTATCTTTGATACGACTATTTTTTCTCCTTTTTTTATTTTTCCTCTTTCAGCTTCTGCATTCCACCATTCACCTCTTATAAATACCATTCCTTCTGGGGCAAGGTCAGTTTTTGCTATGCCTTCAACTCCAATAAGTCCTTCCTTTCCTGAAACAGGCTTTTTAAGATGAGTTTTTACAGTAAATCCTATAATTATTAAAAAGAACAATACAGTTATTATTGTGGCTATTGCAATAACCCAAGCAGAGATTTTAAAAAAGGGAACATTTGTTTGAAAGAGGAGTAAAGATCCCAAAACAAAGGAGATTATCCCTCCCAATGTTAAAACCCCATAAGAAGTTACCTTTATTTCGAGTATAAACATAATAATGGCAAGAATCACAAGAAAGACCCCTGCAAAGTTTACCGGAAGCATGTGGAACGAGTAAAAAGCAAGAATTAGAGATATTGCTCCAATTACTCCAGGGAATATTGCACCAGGATTTTGCAATTCAAATATTATCCCATAGATACCTATGAGAAGCAGAATATAAGCAACAGTAGGGTTTGCAAGAATTTCAAGTATTTTTTCAATCCATCCTCTTTTTAGCTCTACTATTTCTACATTCTTTAAAGATAGTATTTTTTCTTTTCCATTTATCATAACCTTTTGTCCATCAAGTTTTTCAAGCAATTGAGATATGGAGTTTGCTATTATATCTATCACATGCAGTTTTAAAGCTTGATTTGCTGTAATTGAGATACTTTTTCTTACTGCCTCTTCTGCCCATTCTGCATTCCTTTTTCGTTTTTCAGCGAGAGAGCGTATGTATGCTACTGCATCATTTTCTATTTTTTTCTTCATTGTAGAGGATAAGGTATCTTTCCCTAAGGTAACAGGATGGGCTGCACCTACATTTGTACCCTCTGCCATTGCTGCGATGTGGGCAGAAAGCAGTATAAACACTCCAGCTGAAGCAGCCCTTGCTCCGGAAGGATAAACATACACGCATATAGGAACTTTGGAGTTTAAAATACTTTGGGTTATTTTCCTCATGGAAGGGTCAAGTCCCCCAGGGGTATCCATAGTAATTATAAGAAGTTCAGCATTTTCTTTTTCTGCTCTTCTGATGGCTGAGGTTATGAAATCCGCAACTGGGGGAGATATTGCTCCCTTTATCTCGGTTACCATTACATATGAAAAAAGAATAAATAGCATAATTTATATTAACCTGTAATCTTTAATTGTCAAGGTATTATGATAAACATACTCTTAAACACCTTGGGTGGGATAAAAATATATTTGACTTTTTGATTTTTAAGTGTAATCTTAAAAAAACAGGAGGTAGTATGAATAAAAATGTAGTAGTCTTTTTTATGATTCTATCTACCTTGACATATGGATTCGAAATTAAAGGTGTAGTAGGATTGAATTATCAAACCTATTCCAAAACAATTGAAAATACTACTATCTCCAGTAATGGCTCGGGAGTAGGAACCCATATAGGATTAGGAGCAGGTATTGACCTTACTCCTGGATGTCTTCCTGCGGTATTAATGCTTGAAACAGGTGTATGGATACAGAATGCAAATTATAAATGGAAAGTGGGGAGTATTGAGTATGAAGAACATTATTTAAATTTTGTAATTCCTATTGTGCCTAAGATAGTAGTTAGTCCTCCTATGACAGGGTTTTCCTTGGGTTTTGGTATTGGGCCTACTATTCTTTCCAATCTTTCTGGAACTGCAAGGACCAGAATCGGTGAGGGGCCCTGGAGTGAAAGTAAGCTCTCTAAGGAGGATTTAAAAACATTTTTATGTTTCAGATTACAGGGAGAAATGGGGTTCAGGGTTGCTCCTATGGTGTGGGTATCTCCTTATTTTATAATACAACCAAATCTTACTGCAGATGATCCTGATACTGATTCAAAGGAATCAAGGAGTTATACTCTTTTGGGATTTTCTTTAATTTTTAGAATATAACGTAGGGAGGCTGTAGATGAAAAAAATCATTGCATTGATTTTTACAGGAATTGTTTTTGGTTATCAGAGTTTCACTGGGACAAAAGGATTTGGCGGTATATACTCTGCATTTTGTGAAGATCCAGGTACCATAGGATTCAATACACGAATATATGGATACTACGAAAGCGTGTACCATCTTCAAGAAGGGACTACATACGATGTTATGAATTCTTCTCCTTTTATAAGTCTTTCAGTATCTCTTTGGAAATATCTTGAACTTTCTGGATTCGGATTGGGTTATTTTTATTATGAAACAGGTGGAAATATGACCTATGGAATACAGGATTATGGAGCAGTAGCTAAAGGGGTAATTCCATTCCCTGTGGGTGAAGAGTCTCAGGTGGGTATAGGAATTTTGGGATTTGCAAGTATGTCTCCTCCTTCTTCAATAAGTGCTTCAACCGATAATAACATGTCCAGAATACTGGGATATTATCCCTTTTCAGTAAAAAATCCGGAGTTTGGTGCTTTATTTTTGATGGGTTTTGAGGCAAAAAATTGGGATGTGCATTTGAATGCAGGATACAAATATCAGAGTTCCGTAGTGGTACAGGATACTTCATACACACTGCCCCAATGGATATTGGGAGGGGTAGGTATAGAGATAAAAAATATAAAATTTTTAGATTTCTTTACTGCCTTTAATATTTTTTATCCCTTGGAAAGCGTAGAATCTGAAACACCTATTATTCTTACCTATCCTTTAAAAACTCCAAGAAACATTGCAGATATATTGTGTGATGTAAATTTTGGTGTACGTTTTAGAATATCATCATGGTTTGATGTTGAAATTTCCGGAGGTCTTGATCCTCTGGATATGCAGGAGAGTTATTATGGAGAAATTGGTTTTTCAATATTGTTTAACCCATTCAAAAAACCTGCAAAGGTTCTTGAAGGAATTGTGTATGATGCAGAGACTAAAAAACCCATTCCAGATGCAATGGTCATTGTTCAACATCAGGGTAAGGTGGATACTTTTCTTACTTCTCCTTCCGGAGAGTTTGAGGTTGAGGTAAAAGATTTTGATGCTGTGGTGGTTCATAAAAAAGGTTATGAAGATGAGATTCTTGGAAAAGAGGAAATGAGGAAGTATGTTGAAGTATATTTAGAAAAGGCAGGAGCAGTACTTCAAGGGTTGGTGTATGATGCAGAAACCGGTAGACCCTTAGATGCAAAAATAAAGATAATATCGGATGGAGAGATATTTTCAATACAGAGCAGTGATCCAGTAACAGGGATATATAAGATTACAATGCCAGAAGGAGAATACATTGCAGAAGTATTTAGGGAAGGATACTACACAGATAGGAGAATGGTGTCTCTTGGAAAAAGTGAAATAAAGTGCGTTGATTTTGCCCTTCATAAAAAACCTGCTCCTAAGAAGACAGTAAAAAAATCTATAACCAAAAGGATTTATTTTGGAAGAGGAGAAACATATCCTTCTCCCAAATATATCCCTATGCTTGAGGAGATAGCAGAACTTATAAAAAATTCACCGGATGCTACTGTGGTAATTGAAGGTCACACGGATAGCGTAGGAAATCAAGAAAGAAACTATTGGATAGGTTACCGAAGAGCAGAAAATGTAGCAAGAATTCTTGCTTCCTTTGGAGTTCCTTGGGGAAAACTTCATATTCTAAGTGCCGGTGAGACCCAACCCATAGGTGATAATAGAACCAGAAGTGGAAGGGCTTTAAATAGAAGGGTGGAGATAAGAGTTACTTATTGATAAATTAGGTGGATAGCAATACTTTATTTTTTAATTTGACAGTTCTGCATTTTTATGTAACATTTAACGAACTTTTTCAAACTCAAAAATAGGAGGTAAAATGGCAGATGTTAAAACTCCAGAAGAACGTTATGATGAAAGGTTAAAAGCCACAGTAGATCTTCTCTATCTAATGAATCTCACATGGCTTTATGTTTTTTCTTTACTCTACCCCTTGGTTGGTATCATATTTGGAATAATTCTTAGAGCAGGTTCCATCTCAGAAAGAGGAAAAAGGATAGGTATGATCGCTCTCATTCTTGGAATCATAAATCTTGTTGTTATTATTGTAGTATGGATTATTGTTTTTGTAATAGCCTTTGCAGCTGCAGCAGGTGGAAGAGGCATTTACTAAATAATTCTAAAGGGAGGGAGAGCATCCCTCCCTTTCTCTGCAGTTAAATGATATGATTATTTTTCTGTCTTTTTTGTTTACCTCTCTTCATACAGAACTCTACTGGGTGTATTTTATTGATAAACCCATCTTTAAAACCAACATGATAGATTGGTTTTCTGCGGATGCTCTTGCAAGAAGGAAGAAATTTATGCATAGGTACTTTGATTCCTATGATTTGCCTGTAAATCCTTCCTATATAAAGATAATAGAAGCAATGGGAGCAAGGAAGAAGGTATGTTCTCGGTGGTTGAATGCCTGCTCTTTTTTTATGTCTCCTGAAGTAAAAGAAAGAGTAGAGAAACTCTGGTTTGTTAAAAAGGTAGAACCGGTAAGGATTTTGAAGGTAAGGGTTCCAAAGGATAAAAATGTAAGTTTATTCAGAGTTCATTATGATTCTTCATTTGCAGGAATTACTTATCGGCAACTTGAACTGTTTAACATTAATAAAGTACATGATATGGGATATTTGGGAGAGGGTGTTAAGATAGGATTTTTGGATACAGGCTTAAGAAAGAATAATTTTGCTTTAAGAATGGCAAAAATAGAAAAGGAGCACGATTTTATTACAGGGGATGATATCTTTGTTGTAGAAAATGACTCTTGGATAAAAGTTGTGCAGAACTTTTCTCTTATAGAGAGTCCAGTATTATTGAAAACTTCTTATGGATGGGCCATGATTTTTATTGCAGACTCAACTCCTACACTTCCTGTACAGATTACTCAAAGGCAGTGTTTTATTTCTATATCCCAAGATTTTGTTAGGTGGAGTAATCCGGTTAAATTTTCAGATAAATTTTATGCAAGAAACTTAAAGGCTGCAAGTTTTGATAGTATAGTAGTTGCGATATGGGAAGGTGGAGATGAAGTAACTCAACACGAAATATACCTTACAATTCTTGGAAAGGATTCTGTATTGAGTAAAGAAGTTCTTACAAGAAGTGGCAAAAATCCAGGAATATGTATAAACGACACAAATATAATCATTGCCTGGTTTGATACTGAGGGGTTGAAATACCGGGAAGGTAGTATAAGTCATGGGAAGATAACATGGGATGAGGAAAAAATATTTGAACTGTCGTATACAGGAGCTGTCAGTAATCCTGTAATGAGTTATAAAGATGGCTGGATCATTGCTTTTATTGATTACGCATTACAAGGAATTGTGTATTTTCTCAATGGCACTAAGTACCTTCTTCCAATTGAAAATCCAATCTCCCTTGATCTATTTAAAGAACAAGGGGAGGTGTATCTTGTGGTTTCATGTATGGATAAAGAGCCTCAGATTAAACTTTTGAATTTAAGAAATGAAAAGTTTGTCTTAATACATACCTGGCAAAAATATGCAGAAAGCATTGATGCAGAGTCGGTAAACGGAATAACAGGAATATTAATAGAATCTTATGGGAAGGTAATTTTCTTTGAAAAGAAAGATGGAACGTGGAGTGAAAATGAAATAGCAGAAGAATTTTCCTATCATCCCTTTATTGGAGTAAAGGATGGTGTTTTAGTTAAAGGCTTTTGTGTACGTGGTGATGACAATACCGATTATGATCCAGAAGAAGATGCAGTAGAACAGCCGAATCATGGAACAAAAGTAGTTGGAGTGGTTGGAGGATATATCCCGGGTAGTTATGTGGGGGTAGCTCCTGCAGCCACTTTTTACATTGCAAAAACTGAGAAGTACGAGGATATAAATGAAAGGGAATACGAACTTCAAGTAGAAGAAGATACCTGGATAGAAGGACTTGAGTGGTTGGAAAAAGAGGGAGTGGAAATAGTTAACAGTTCCTTGGGATATTCTGATTGGTACAGTTATGAAGATATGGATGGTAAAACCTCTCCTGCATCCATTGCAGCTTCTCTTGCAGCTAAAAGAGGAGTTGTAATTGTTACTGCTATGGGAAATGTAACAAAGGCTCATCCTTATATGGTTGTTCCTGCAGATGCAGAAGGTGTGGTCTCTGTGGGAGGTATTACCACTGATTCTTCCTGGTGGGCTTTTACAGAGACCATTGTGGGGAGTGCTATAGGCCCTACTTATGATGGAAGAATGAAACCAGAGCTGGTGGCTTTGGCTGACAGTGTATGGGTTGTTTCTATTGATACTACTGCAGGGTATATGCTTTCAGGAGGTACATCTTTTGCTACAGCGATTGTTTCTGGAATTTTTGCGCTTGTGCTTTCTGCTCATCCTGAATGGAAAAATCAACCTGAGTCTTTAAAACTGGCAGTATTTACTACCGCTTCTAATTATAATACTCCTAACGATACCATAGGTTATGGAATTCCTGACGCATTTAAAGCAGTGTATTTTAAGCCTCCCACTGGAGAGGTGATCACTGAAAACATGTTTTTATCGCCTTTTCCAAATCCCTACTATCCTTCTTTACAAGGAAAAATATACTTTCCATTTCAGCTATATAAGGGAGGAAGCTCTATTACTCTTCAAATTTATTCTTCTTCAGGAAGACTTATTTTCTATAGGGAGTTAAAGGAAGGAGAAAACGAGTATTTTGCCCCAGGAAGGTATGAAACAAAGGAGCTACTTGAAAGAATAAAGGCATTTTGGGATGGGAAGGATTTAAATGGAAGGGAGGTTTCTCCAGGATTATACATTGCTGTACTTGCTACCTCTTTTGGTAACGATGTTACAAAATTTATGCTATTAAAATAGGAGGTTAAATATGGTGTTTTTGCTGTTTTCGCTATTTTTTAAGGATTATGTAACATGGGATAACGAACTGTATAGAACTGTTAATCCTTCATTTCTATGTAAGGAGAAAAGGCCTGTGATATGTTTGGGGTTTTGCAGTGATCTATATTTAGAGGGGAAATACACAGTTCCATTAAAAAATTATGCAGTGAGGCTTAGGGAGTGTATGTATGATAGTAGTTTTTTTACAGGCATTGAACTATCTGTTAAAGTTTCAAAAATTTTTTATACTGGGTTTTCTATAGGAACAGGAGATGAGAATACATCATTTTTTAATAAAGGAGTTTCTATTGGTATAGGAGTTGGGGTTGATTTTGAAAAGTTTAAAAATCCTTTGAGGACAGGGTTGTATGGAGAGTTTTCAAAGGATATAAAGCAGGTAGTTTTAAGTGGCATATACAGACTTAGATTAAAAAATCGGATTTTTAAATACCTGTATATGGGGCTTGATATGGGGATAAAGAATTCATCTTTTAATGTAAAAGGTATTTTGAAAATTCCTGTTTTCTCTTATGGTTCTTTAAGTGCAGGAGTAAAGTTTGAAACCGATACTTCAAATGGTTTTACAGGATTTATAGGTATCTCTCTATTTTCCAATAGAGTTGAACGTACTGATTTATTTGCTGATTATACATTAAAGCTTGTTCCAATTACTCATGGGGTTATTACTGGAATTAAAATAGGTGATGCCTTAAAAGAGGAGAAGGAAAAAAAGAGAAAGGAACAGATGGTAAGAGCAATTCAAATAAGAGAAGAAGCGTTGAGGAAAGAGATGGAGAGGTTGAAAAAAATAAAAAAAGAACTTGAGGATTTAAGAAACGAAATAGAAAAAGAGAAACTTTCCTTAGAAGAAAAAAGAAGGGAGGCCTTGGAAGCATTGAAGAAACTTGAGGGGATAAGAATTGCAGAAGAAAAAGAATGGTTAAGAATAATTGCAGAAGAACGAGCAATTCACTTTGCATCTGGATCTGCTGAAATTCCATTTCCAGATGGTTACAAGGTGCTTGTAAAGATAGGAAGATTTTTGAAGACCTATCCTGGTAAGAAAATAATAATAGAAGGACATACAGACAATGTGCCTATCGGGCGTAAACTGCGGTCAAAGTATCCTAATAATCAGGCTCTTTCCGAGGCAAGGGCAGAGACTATAAAAAAGTATTTTGTTGAAGTTGAGGGAATACCTGCTGAGCTTATTACAGCAGTAGGATACGGAGATACAAGACCTATTGCACCTAATGATACAGAGGAGGGGAGGGCTAAGAATAGAAGAGTAGAGATAAAAATACTAAAGTAAAATCATATTCAAAATTTTTTTTACAAAATGGTGATTTGACCAATGTGAGGTGAAAAATATTTTAAAGCTTCCTTTCAATCTTATCCCAGAAAGTGCAAGGTCTCCAAGGAAGTCAAGAATTTTGTGGCGAGCAAATTCGTTTTTTTTAACTGGTGGGGAATAAACAAAATTATTACTCAGTTTTATTTTAAAGTTTAGGTGTTGCAAGTTTTCTATCTTGTTAATCCTCCATCCAAAGGTTTTTGCTTCTGCTATGCGGTGTTCGCTTCCGGATTGATATGTGGCATAAAAAACAAATGGAAAATAATAAAATATTCCATGTATTTTCAATTCTTCGCAAGGAGAATAATAAATTAATGTTTTACCTCTTTTAAAAAAAAATTCATTTTTGAGTTTTACAGGTTTTCTTCTCTCTTTAAACTCTTTGAAGATAAGATAATACTCCTTTCCGCTTCCATCCAGAAAAGGTAGTTCATCTCCTTCTACTTCAACTATTAAATTTGGCATCCCAGCAAGATACCATGCTCCCAGTAGATGTTCAATGAAAAATATTCTTTCCTCTTTACAGAAAAGTCCTACCGTATTTTTATACACAAAAGCATTATATACACAGGGGACGAAATCCGTGTATTTTTTATTTTTAATCTTTCTTATAAGAAAACCGCTCCATTTTTTGATTTTTACCTTGCAGAATTTTCCAAAAAGAAACCCTTTACCTCTTATTGTGGTCAATTTTTTTAAAAATCCTTGCCAGAGCCTTTAAGGTCATTTCATGGGGTCTTGCAGGTATGCCCGAGTATACTGAGTTATCAGGAATGTTTTTATACACTGCAGATTTTGCAAGTATCTTTACATTATTACCTACTCTTACATGTTCCTTTATTCCGCATTGTCCTGCTATTATTACATTATCTCCTATTATTGTGCTTCCGGCAATTCCTGATTGAGCAGCAATTATGCAGTTTTTGCCTATTTTAACATTATGAGCAATATGACAGAGGTTGTCTATTTTAGTGCCTTCTCCTATAACCGTATCTGTTATTGTTCCTCTATCTATGGTTACCCCTGCACCTATTTCTACACAATCCTGAATTACTACCCCTCCAAGATGAGGTATATGAATATATGAATTCTTATCCTTTACATATCCAAATCCTTCAAATCCAATTACAGAGCAAGGTCCTATCACTACTTTTTTGCCTATCTTTACTTTATTCATTATAACCACATTGGAATATATTACTGTTCCTTCGTCTATTTCAACATCTTCATCTATAAAAACAAAGGGATAAATTACCACATTCTTTTTTATTTTTGCCTTTGGATGTATGAAGCAGAGTTTATTTTCCTTAGGATACTCTTTCTTTTTAAACAACAATGCAAATTTTGCCCATGCAAGTTTAGGGTTATCTACTTTTATGACTACCAGTTTTTCTTTTTTATAAGTTACTCTTGTTATTACACATCCTTCCAGATTTTTGAGTACATTTTCATCATTTCCCGTGTAAAAAGAAATTCCCCCATACCTTAGGTTCTCAAGAGAGGTTAAAAATTTTACTTCATAGGATGGATCTCCATATAACTCTCCTTCCACTAATCTTGCTATTTCCTGGGCCTTCAATTATAGGTAATTTTTAAGCTTTTCAAATATTCTTTGGGTTGTTTCTTGAATTTTCTCTTTTCTTTCTGCCCTTTCTGTTTCTTCTGCCAGTTTTTTCATCTCCTTAGGAGCATAGAGGATAAGGGTTAGATCCACTGCTTCTCCTCTTTTTTGAACATGGCCAGTGATTATAAAATCCGCATCCAAATCTCTTCCTAAGGAATATACTTCATTTTCAGATAATTCTCTCTGAGAGGATATTCCTCTCTGTTGTAAGGCATTGGATATTGTGGATTCATCTATTATATCAAGGTTCTTTGCATTTTTAATCTGTTCAAGTACTGCATTTAAGGTATTTTTAACCATTTCAGGAATTTTTTCCTCTTGGGATTCTGCATCCCTTGCCACTATATTGAGTATTGCTATCTTCTTTTTTATAACAGGTCCTACAATAGGGGCATATATTTTATTTAATTCATCAATTACCTTGTCAGTAATGTCATCCTCTTTTACTGCATACAAAACTACTCCTGAAGATACATCAAGTATCATGGTGTAACCTTCTTCCTTGGCTATTTCTTCTATGGTAGATACTATTTTTTCTATTATCGGATCAAAAAGTTCCTTCTTTTTTTGTTCAATTTTACCGTGTTCCCCCCATATTTCTTTTGCGAAGTTTTCATACTTTTGCTTGAGGGCATTTAACTCCCTTTGCCTTTGTAATTTTGCTTGATCTGAAAGCATCGGTTCTTGGGATTCATACTCTTCCTTTTTTTTGAGATACTCGTTTTTTAATGAGTCCAATTGTAGTTTCCATTTATGGACTTCCTTCTCCAGTTGTAGTCTTGCTTGTTTTGCTTCCTCGTATTCATTTATTATTCTTTCTGAGTCCACATATCCTATTCTCTGCTGAGCGAATAAAACACTTAAAAGAAGAATTAATTTAGCCATAGAATAAATTTATACAGAATACACAAGAAGTCAACAAAAAATCAAAATACTCCCCCCTTTCTTCATTGAATTTATGCTGTTTTTTGTTGTTTAAGCTTTTATAACTCTTTACTCTCCTCCTCTTTTTTCAAAAGGAGTTCCCAGTTTTTATCCACCATTTCTTGAATTGCTTTTATATCTTCTTCCTTTAAATGTCTAAATCTTCCTTGTAATTTTAAATATTCGGTTACAGGAAGTTTCTCCTTTGGTTTGATATTTATTTTGTATTTTATTCCATTTTCAATTTCATACACCGGGAACATACATGTCTGTACTGCAAGTCTTGCAAGTTTTATGGTAATATCTGGTGGTGTTTTCCATCCTGGAGGGCAAGGAGTTATTATATGGAAGAACTTTGTTCCTTTTATGTTTTTTGCTTTTTGTAGTTTTCTTACAAAATCCTCTGGATATGCAATTGAAGCAGTTGCAACATAAGGAATTCTATGAGCAGCCATTATTTCCACAATGTTTTTCTTGGGTTCTTTTTTAAAGTGTTTCACAGGGGTTGTTGTTGTCCATGCGCCATAGGGTGTTGCAGAGGAACGTTGAATTCCTGTGTTCATGTATGCTTCATTGTCATAGCAGATGTATATTATGTTGTCATTTCTTTCTGCTGCACCTGAGAGAGCCTGTATTCCTATATCAAAAGTTCCACCATCTCCTGCCCATGCTACCACATTTACGTCTTCCTTTCCTTTTATCTCCATTGCTGCTCTTATTCCCGATGCAGTAGAAGCAGCTGCTTCAAACGCCATATGAAAAAGAGGAACATTTACAGCAGAATAAGGGAATGGCCCGTCTATTACCGACCAGCAACATGCAGGTATTGTAAGGATTGTTTTTCTTCCCAAAGCCTTTAATGCATACCTCATTGCCAGGGCACCACCACAGCCTTGACATGCAAGGTGCCCTGGAGTCATTATTTCTTCTGCAGGTATTGTTAATCTCATAATTTCACTCCTATCCAATAGATATCTTTTTGCGGATATTCCTCTTTGTATGTATTTTCTATAATTTCTTTAATATCTTCTATTCTCACATCTCTTCCACCAAGTCCTGCAATATATCCCCATATTGGAGGTCTATTTTTTTCATTATAAAGAGCTGCCTTTGTTTCAGCATAGAATGCTCCTGACATTCCAAAAGATATATTTCTGTCAATAACAGCTACTTTTTTTGCATTCTTTAAAATGTCTATTACCTTTTCTTTTGGGAAAGGTCTCAGCACTCTTATTCTTAGAAGTCCAACCTTTTTACCTTCTTC
Organism: uncultured bacterium; assembly: GCA_964417925.1. Taxonomy (GTDB): domain Bacteria; phylum Hydrothermota; class Tepidihabitantia; order B3-TA06; family CAYQJV01; genus CAYQJV01. Next base: position 20,123 of record CAYQJV010000014.1, read on the forward strand.
TCTTAGCATATCAATTACAACTCTTGCAGTAGATGCTATGGTAGATGAAGCAACAAGTATTACCTCTGCATCTTCTGTTTTATACTCTTCAACAAGTCCGTAGTATCTTCCAAAGGTTTCTTGAAATTCCTTTCCTGTTTCCTCTATTACCTTTTTTGCTTCTTCCATTGCTTCTGCTATCTGGTATCTCAGTTCATAGTACCAATCTGGTTTTGTGAGTCCTCCAAAAGCATGGGGATCATCTGGATCAAGCTTGTATTTTGCTTCATAGGGAGGCAGATATTCATCAACTTTTTCTTGGGCAGGAATGTGAACATTTTCGGATGTATGGGATAAGACAAAGGCATCCAACACAATCATTGCAGGAAGAAGAACCTTTTCTGCAACTTTATATGCTTGAATTACAGAATCAAGGACCTCTTGGTTTGATGAGGCGTATATCTGAATCCATCCTGTGTCTCTCTGAGCAATAGAATCATTCTGTTCTGTCCATATACTCCATGGAGGAGCAAAGGCTCTGTTTATATTTCCCATGACTATTGGGAGTCTGGCTCCAACAGCCCAGTGTAAAACTTCATGCATTAATGCGAGTCCCTGGGAAGATGTGGCAGTAAACGCTCTTGCTCCAGCAGCAGATGCTCCAACACATGCAGCCATTGCAGAATGTTCTGATTCTACTTTTATGAACTTTGCCTTTAATATGCCTTCAGCACACATCTCTGATAGAAGCTCCACAACCTCTGTCTGAGGAGTAATAGGATATGCAGCTATTACCTCAACCCTTGAAAGCATCGCACCATAAGAGAGAGCATGATTTCCCATTATTACTTTTTGCATTACTCCTCCTTTATCATTTTTATAGCATCTCTTGGACACTCAACGGCACATATTCCACATCCTTTACAATAGTCGTAATTTATTACAGGTAGTTCATCCTTAATATCCACTGCAGCATCAGGACAAAACTTCCAGCAGAACATACACTTGATGCATTTATCATAATCTATTACTGGTCTTATGTTTCTCCATGTCCCTGTTTTATTGATTCGCATTGTTCCCAGGGACATTGCCATTGGCGGCATATCTCTAACTCCACTCCATTTTATTTCTTTTTCTTCCATACCACCTCCTATGGTAAGTTCACTGAGTTAAAGGCCTCTTTACATGCTTGCTGGTTTTCCTCTTTTTTTACAGGGCTTAAATCATATACTGCCTTTAATACAGAATCAAGTTTCACAAATCCTGTAACCTTTGCAAAGGCTCCAAGAATTGCAGTATTTACAATTGGTGCAGCTTTTGAACCCAACCCGTACTTTACAGCAATGGAGGTAGCATCTACAGTGGCTACTCTATACTCAGAGAACTGTGGATAATCTTCTGGGTTCTTTTCTGAGTTTATGATTATCCATCCACCTTTTTTTAAACCCTCGGTAACATCTATTGCAATAATAAGAGTGGGGTCAAGGATCACAATATGGTCAGGTGCATATATCTTTGAACGTATATATATTGGTTTATCGTCAATTCTTGTGTATGCGGTTACTGGAGCACCTCTTCTTTCAACACCGTATTCGGGAAAGGTCTGGACATACTTTCCTTCTAAAGCCACTGCTTCTGCAAGAGCCTTAGATGCCACCACGGTTCCCTGACCACCTCTACCGTGGAATCTAATTTCTATCATATGCCTCCTTTGTTTTCTTTTTAAACTTTTTTCTATAAATAACTGTATACCTCCCCTCCCGTTCTTTACCAAGTGTTTTCATAAATACCCAAAAATCATTCTTCATACAGATATTAAATTATACACCCAACATTCCTCAATGTCAAACTGTTGTAGAATTCCATAACGTTTTGGCGCGATGGGTTATTCTTTACCCATCCGTTCAAAAAGTATTTTATTAAACTTCTCCATAAAATCCCTCGCACTTTATATCTCTTCCTCTTTGTTTTTAGCGCCCGAGATAAAGGATCCAAACCTTTACCCATAAATTTACCTTTTTTCAAGATACCAGTCCAATGTCTTTTGGAAATTCTTCAAACTGTGTGTTTTGTAAAAATATTAATCTATTTTAAAAATCCCAATAAAGGTGTTTTATTACTTTCTGTTTTGATACTTTCCTTTTCTTTTAGAATTGCATAAAGTTCTGCAAGAGAAAGTTCTCTTTTTTCTCTTAATCTTTGAAGCACTTTTTCTTCATCGGCTTTATGAAATCTACACCATTCTATTATATCCTCCTCTTTTCTGAAATTTTCAAATCTTAAATAAGCAAGCAATCTTCCTTCTCTTATCAAAGCAGGATCAATATTTTCTACTGGTCTGTTTGTTGATAGGATGAAGATCGTTTTTGTCTCCAGAAATCCTGAGGAATAGTTTAATAACTTTGTAAAATGTAGATTCCTCCTTTCATCCTTGGATACCATCAATGGTTCTGCCTCTTCCAAAATTATTATCACATTTTTATTTTCCCAATATAGATCTATGATATCGCTATAACTAAGATGTAAAATTGCTTCCCCTATGTAATACTTTACTGTAAAAGACACAGAGAGTTCATGGAGTATTGAAAGCATTCTCTTTATATAAAAGGTCTTACCTGTTCCTGGTGGACCTTCCAGAATTATTATTTTATTATCCTCTGAAAATAACTTTTCAAGTTTTTCCTCAAATGTCTTTATTTTTTGCTTTATTGGAAGATAGTTAACCAGTGGATAGTATCTGTTAAAATCCTTGTAAAAAGATATGGAAAACACTTCTCCTCCTTCTGTACTATCCTTAAAGTATATCCTCTGAGTAAAATAATCGTTTTCCTTTTCCTTTTGCTCCAATTCTTTTTGGTATTTCTTTTCTATTTCTTTTATATATTTAACAATGGAAAATACAGCCAACGATTCGCTTAAACTCCTTTTTGAAATCACAGAAATTTCAAAAAGAAAGAAATCCCTACTTAAAGAAGGTATTATAAGGGCAATTATCATAATCGCATCATCTTTTGTTGTAAGTGTTATATAGATACCTCTTTCTTTAACGCTTGGGGCATAATAACCAGCTATTTCTGCATTACCATACTTTTTCATTTTTTTAAGTAGTGATTTTATAAACTTCTGTATGGAAACATTGCACTCCATATGGAACTGATATACATACCGCATCCCAGTGGGGGTTTTTTCCAGAACACCCTGCATAAACATTCCTTCACTAATACGCGATGTACCATACCCGATATTTACAATCTTTATTGAACCGTTTGATGTATTCACTGTGTTTTTTCTTACTATGACATTTCCCATCGTGCCTCCTTTTTAATTAAAAAACGCATTTAGGATAAGAATTTTTATTTTAGAGTTTGTGAGATGGGATTTTAAGAAGTATTATACTTCCAGTTACTCCAGCAATGAATAATATCGGTGCTCCAATTACTGCTACAATGAAACAGGTAACATGTAAAGTATTAAAAAGATTTTTAAGCCCAAAAGAACTTAAAGATAATGCATAAAATATGTTATGCATTATTGTACACATAAAAGGAAGTATGGCAGATATGCCTGTCAATATCAAAAAGAACTTCAAAGGATTTTTCTGTTTTTTTGAGATAAATAAAAGTATTATGCCAAGAATGAAAAATATAAATCATTGCAATCAGAGGGAAAAATAGTCTTTTTATATACCCTGGGAATGGTGCAAACAGGTACATCATAAGCAAGATAAAAATTGCTACAAGAACATAAAGTAAGGTTTCTATCCTCACCAAAAAGTATAAACTCGGTTTTTAAAAAGTCAAATGTTTGTAAAATTTTTAAAAAAAATCGTTTCCTTAAATAAAAAGGAGGTAAAAATGACAAACCTGATAACCCTTTTATATATCTTTTTACAATACGACTATTATTATTACCATTCTCACAGTTCAGGATCAGGGACAGGGAATTTATTGGTTATCTGGTTCATATGCAGTATTATATGTGCAATACTATGTGCAATTGTTGCAGGGGATAAGAAACATTCAGCAGGAGTATGGGGGTTTATTGGATTTTTGTTTGGTATCTTTGCACTTATTGCAGTAGCAGGATTACCAAAAGAGGATAAACCCCGCATAATCTATAAACCATGTCCCAGGTGCCTGCAAAATGTTAAAAAGGGAGCAGAGGTATGTCCTTACTGTGGATTTGAATTTGATAAAGAGAGTGTATTAGAAGAAGTAATAGAAATAGGAAAGATAATCAAGAATAACTATTCCCTGCGGTCTGAGTTTTCCGGAGTGTTTAACAGAAAAGACAGAAAATACATAGAATTATATAGAAAGATGCTTGAAAAAGGACTTTTACCAACCACTTATTATAGAAATGTAATTTTTCTCATTGCTGAGCATGAAAAGGAAAATAGTTTTCCACTTCTTTTGGATTTGATGTTTAAAGAGTTTCTTACAAGTGAAGATGTTATAAAGGCAGGAAAGAAAGCAGGAATTGAAAAGTTTAAGAAATATGTAAAAGAAAGAGCAGAAGAAGAAAAAGGAAATAGAAAGTTATCCCTTGAAGTAGTATTGAAAAAACTAAAAAAGGAGGAAAAATGAGAAAACTGTTTTTTTACCTGCTCCTGCTTTTTGTTTTTGCAGGATGTAAAGAGAAAAAACAGGTCCCCTCTCCTGCTGAAAGACCGGTTAAAACCGAAAAACCAGCGGTATTCCCCCTTGATAAAATAGATTTTAAGGTTACCTCTGAAAGATGGGAAAAGGCTCTTTCTGCAACAGAGGCATCATACATCCATATTAAAAGAATAGACTTCAAGATAAAAAACAATGCAGATGAAGACATAAAATCATTGAAGGTAAAGGTAGTCTTTATTCTTGAAGAAGAAGGTGAAAAGGAGTTATGGGATGAAAATGAAAAAACAGTAATATCTCCTTTTGATACCCCACTTTCCCCTGGTTTTGTAAAAAGGGACTGGATTCAATCAACAAAAGGATATGTATTCTATCCTTACTGGATATCGGACGAAAACTTTGGATACACCATCTATCTTAATATAAATAACACCGGCTGGCAGAAGGTATATGAGAAAAAGATTAAAAAATCAACCGGTCAATAAAAGGAGGCTTCAATGAGCATATTAAAAACAATACTTTTCCTCTTTTCTCTTCACGATGCAAAAGCAGTGGCTGAGGAGATTACAGGAAGTAAAATAAGAAGTGCTGTATATGCAAATGTTACAGGGGATACATGTAAAGAAATCGTCTATCTTATCAGTTCAGATGAAAGTGTATTCTGGACCGCAGAGACCATAGGTGTGCTTTGTAAAGAGAATAACAGATACATAAAAATCTGGGATGTTGATGTAAGAGAGGAAACTTATCCCTTACCAGAAATAAAGGAAATCCTTGATATGGATAATGATGGTTATGATGAGATATACATCTTTGGATGGGAAGGAGGTTCAGGTTTTCATACCGATTTCCACATTCTTTTTGATTACCAGACAAAGAGTTTTTACTCGCTGATGGCAGGGTATTCCCATAATCCAGCAGAAATAGAGCCGGTTGAGGTTTACTACTCAGATAACCTTTCTCAAAAGAAAAACATGATTTACAAAAAGTTTCTGAAGAAAGAGGCAGGGATAAGAAAGATTACAATTGAGGAGATGAAGAAAAACCCGGAGTATGGTGAGGCACTATGGGTAAAGATGAATGGAGCAGGATTCTGTAATGGAAGGATAAAAATATGGAGATACAAGGGCAGGCATAAATACAGGGCAGGGATAACCGATTCCCTTGATGTTGGGGACTTTGTATTTTATGCCTATTTTAAAAGCGGGCTTGTCTGTTATGATAAGAAAAGAGATGAGCATTTCTGGGTATTCTTTCCTGAATCTTACTATGATTGGATTAATAAACTCTACGGAGATGATAAATACATCTGGTTCTATGCATCCCCTGAGGGAGCATATGGATATAAGATAAAGACCCATGAAATAAGAAAGGTAAAATATACACTTCCTCCTGATGTAAAAGAGATTACCTCAATGAAGGTGATAAATGATACCCTTGTAATTAACAACAGATATAAAATTCCAATGGAAAGGATATGGAAATGAAGGCAAAAACCATCTTTCTTGTTTTTGTGCTTTTTGGGATATTTCATGCAAAGATAAAGACAAGACTTTCTCCTGAGGAGATTAAAAAGGAAGAGGAAAAAATCCGTAAAATCCTTGTGGATAAGACGGTTTATGATGTGAGTGTAAAACTTGAGGAGGTAAAAGGAGGATACAACATTGTGATAAAAAACAGGGCAAAGGAGGATTCTTTGAGAAGTTTTATAGACCCAACTCTAATTGCATTGATACTTGGTGCATGGCATACAAGGGCAACAAACTGGAAAAGCGAGACCCTTAAGGTATGGATTCGTCCGCATGAAGGCTGGGGAGTATTGACAAAGGATTGCAGGATAGCAGAGACCAAGTCATCCACCACATGGTTTTACTTTTTAAAAACCGTGGATCCTTACAGGTTTCGTAAATACATAATCTCAAAATTCTTCAGGTTAAAATCAAGGAGACCTGTGAAAATGCCTCAATGGAGTTGGTTTTTATTAACAGGAATTCTCTCCTTTCTTGCTGGAGCAGTTTGCACGATGTTTGTGATAAGAAAAAGGAAAATTTTTAACTGAACTTCGAGAAAATGAGAGTAAGAATTCGGGAACGAATGATAATGGTTTATGAAGATACAAATAGGAAAATATGCAGAGGTTTAAAAAAGGAACGTTTTCTTATGGTAAGACCATATGCCTTGCTTATTGATACCGGTTACCTGTATCAAAGGAGGGTTGTAGTTTTTCTGGTTTAAACACCTATTATGCAAATTTTTTGTTTAGTTCAAACTATTTTGCTCGTAAAGAATTTATCAATTTTTAACTGGACATTTTTTATATTTGATGTATAATTTTTCAAATCTAAAGAAGGAGGTAAAAATGAAAGGTTACTGGTGGCAGTGTGAGGCTTGCGGACACCAAAGTAAGTTTGAGGAAACGGTGGGGAGTAAGAATATCGCTCGTTATATATGGGATGAACTGATTCCTTCTTCTTGGGATCCAAAAAAATTGAGTATTCCCTGTCCAAAATGCAATAAAGGAAAAATGAGAATCACATATAAATTCCCCCGGAAAAATAATCCTGAGATTTTTCAGGTCATTCATATGATAGGTCTGGTAAAAGAAAACGAGTATGTTCCTATGATGTGGGAAATTAAGCCATTGGGAGAGGATACATCCTGTTTTGACTTCAAATATATAATTGGTCCTAGTCCCTTTGGACTTAATAAACCTGCCATATTCACTCAGGGAGAGTTAAGAGAGCTGTTTAACCTGTATAAAAAAATAACCCGGTCCCGCCGATTTCCATAATGGGTATGATTCTGAAAAGGGAGGGTAAAGATGATAGAAACATCAGAAAACACAATAAAAAGGTTGGCAGAAAATGTAATTAATATACTCGGAAGTGGATGGCATGAATCCTTTTATGAGGAAGCCCTATGTCATGAATTAAGGCTTTCCAGAATTCCCTTTGAAAGGCAGAAAAACATGGAGATAATATATAATGGTTATCCTGTGGGAACAGCTACTGCTGATATTGTAATAAACAATGAATTACTTGTGGAATTAAAGGCGGTAAAGAAAATATCCAGAAGTCATGTAAGGCAGGCTTCGGTTTATCTTTCTTCTCTTGGTTTAAAAAGAGGAATTGTTTTAAACTTTTCAGATGAGATACACATAAAAGAGGTCTTTCCTGTTGATAGAAAAAGTATTGAAAAACATAAGGAGCAGGATTCAGAAAATCCTGTATTTTCTTCTGCAAAGGAAGTTTATGACTATTTTGGAACTGAATTTTTATACGAGTCAAGGGCTCTTGGAATATATGCGAATGCCTTAAAGGTGGAGTTAAGAGAAAGAGGTAAAGATTACATTGCAACAAAAACCCCTGTTATTTACAAAGGGCATGAAATAGGTGGAATAGATTTTGAAATTGTGCTTGATAACGAGGTGGTTAAGGTGGAGAGTTATAAAAACGAGAATGCAATACAGGAAAAACTGAAAAATTTTGAAAGAGAGTTAAAATTTGCAAAAAGAGAAAAGGGAATATGTGTATTTTTCCCTGAAATAGAGGATGGGGAATTGAAGATAGAGGAAATAGAAATTAAAAATTATTGAGTTGAAAAAAATTGACATTTAGAAAATCATAAAAGAAAGGAGGTGAGACATGGCATTAAGCAAGGAAAAAGTAATAGAATGTTTTGAATGTGAAAAGGAGAAGGAAAAGCAATGGATTGATCCTTTAGGAAAAAATTGGCACGAGATATTTAACGAGGTGGAAAGACTAATAAATAACAAAAAAATAAGTGAAAACGATATAAGTGATAAAGTAATTGAGATGTTTTGGTATGACAATATAAAATTTGGAAGTGTAGGTCGTCCTCAGGTGATATTTAACTCTAAGTTCAAAAAAGAGACTCTAAAAATAATAACATTAAACATGATAAAAAGATATCAAGATGAAGACAAACCAGATGAGATATTTAAATCAGTTTATAAGGATGTTCAAAAAGAATGGGAAAAAGTCAAGACCCTAAATGAGCCAAATAAACATCCTTTCTCAGGTGTAATTTTACGGGCTATAGAGATATTATATATCCCCAAAGGTGAAATTATTGCAGGACATCTTTACATTAGAGAAGATATAAAATTAATATGGGAGAATCTATTTAAAGATAATCCTCCTGATGATGAGAAGATATATTTACCATCTACACTTTCTAAGATAATAAACGAATTCAAATCCATATTGGGAGATTACTGGGATCATTTGGAACTTTATGAAAAATCAGTTTTGCCATATCTTGTAGCTAAGTGTTTGAAAGATAAAAATTGTGAAGATAATAAAAATGTGGGGAAAGGTAGAACTCCTATAACTCTCAAAGACTTCATCATTCCCCCATCCTACCTCAACAACTTCATAATTTCTCTTAAGACAAAGCCTTTTGTTATACTTGCTGGTGTATCAGGAACAGGAAAGTCAAAACTTACAAGACTCTTTGCAGAGGCTGTGAATGGAACAGAAGAAGACAAAGATGGAAATAAAAAGCCAAGAAACTATAAACTTATACCAGTTCAGCCTGATTGGAACGATAGAACAGGACTCATGGGATATTACAATGCCATAACTGGAAAATACGAGACTACTGATTTTATTGAGTTTATAAAAAAGGCAATGGATAATCCTAACGAACCTTACTTCCTCTGCCTTGATGAGATGAACCTTGCCAGAGTTGAGTATTACTTCAATGATTTTCTTTCAAAGATGGAAACGATGGGAAAGAAAGATGGAGAATGGAAAAGTGTCCCCATAAAATTGAAAGAGAAAGAAGAAATTTATATCCCCGGTAACCTCTTTATAATAGGCACTGTGAATATGGACGAAACTACCTATCAATTCTCTCCAAAAGTCCTTGATAGGGCAAATACAATTGAGTTTAATATTGTAAATGTGGAGAAGTATTTTGAGATGTTGAAAAATCCTATAAAAATCCCTGTCCAAATTGGAGATACCGCATTGATTGCTAATATTGCTTGGTCTTTTAATGAATGGAAAGGATTCGACATTGATGGTTGTAAAAATAAAGAAAGTTATACCCAAACTTATGTAAAACAGAGTGGCATTGCATATGAATGGTGGAATTTTTATGATTTTGATAAGGAACATTTTTATGGATATATAGAACCTCCTGGTAAAAAAGGGTTAAGATTTACCAAAGGTATAATATTATTTATTTCAAGGGACATAGAAAAAAATAAATGGTATTTTATAGGTTTCTATGGAGATGGTGAATATTTACAACAACCCTCCCAGAATTTTCTACTTAGAATACCACTTACAGAAGATATAAAGAAATGTCTTGATAAAAAGAAAATACAGAGCGAATATAAACCAAATATTAAAGGATCAAAAGAACTGTCTGTTTTATTTGATAAAGAAGCTTATGTTCCTATCTCTACTAAAGAAGATTTCGGGTGGGAGAAGATGCCAAGGAATGTGGAGTATATGGATTGTTCTTTAAAAATATATAAGTTGCTTGTTAAAGCCCAAAAAAATCATGAAGAATTGATATATAAGATTACAGATGAAAGGAGAAAAAAGAAAATACAGGAAATCATTAAAAAAATTGACCGAATTCTTGATACTTATTTCAAAATCCCACGGTTTCTTTTGAAGAGAACACCTATAGAAGAAAGTGCAAAAGAAAAAAATTGGGACTTAAAGATCCAAGGTGACTCACCCCTTTCGGAATTAACAAATATTCTCAAAGAGCTTAACAATATCCTTGCTACCCGCAACTTTCATTTTGGATACAGGACAATGGAGGAAATAACAAGATATGTGTATAATGCCTGTGTGGAATTTCCAAAAACTTTTGGGGTTAATCCATTTGTAAAGTGCAATGATACTCTCAACTTCTATGCCGCCCTTGACTTTCAGATCCTCCAGAAAATCCTGCCAAAGATAAACGGAGACAGAGACAGAGTTGGGAATGTGATTGATAAATTGCTGGAAGAACTTATAAAGAGAAGCAAGAAAACAAAGGAAGGAAAAGAATTTTGGGACAAAAAAATAAATATAGAAGAAGATAAAATTTCATCTCTTACCCCTGATGAGTTAAGCGACAAGATTAAAGGTGTGATGTCCAGAATAGAGGCAATAGATTTTGGCGTAAAGAAAGATAATGATAAAAGTAAAAACGAAAAAGAAAATAGCAAAAAGGAACAAAATCAGGGAGATGAAGATAACAAGGATAAGCAAACTTCTTCCCAAGATTCAACCTACATCCCCTTCATCCGCTCAATTTATAAACTCCTCCGAATGAAGGAAAGGCTTGACCAGTTTGACACCACCTCCTTCTATGAGTATTAATAATTTAAAATCCGGAATTTGTATAGATATGTTGACAAATAACCGTGTTATGTGTATAATATAATATGCTTTATCCCCGGGATTTGTTTGATAGTGTGTGGAGATACAGGGATATTCCAGAGGCTGTGGTTGTTACTGGAGCAAGGCAGGTTGGGAAGACATGTCTGATGAGGCTTGTTATGGAGAAGCTTGGGGAGGGGAGTTTCGTTTATCTTGACCTTGAGAATTACAGGGCAAGGGAGATTGTGAACAGGGGAGTTGAGGAGCTTGTTTCATTTGTGGATGCAGAGGTTAAACCGAAAAGGAAATATCTCTTTATTGATGAGATTGGCTATGCGGATGACCCTTCAAATCTCATAAAGTTGCTTGTGGACCATTATTCTTTTAAGATAAAACTTTTTATAACCGGCTCCTCCTCTTTGAGAATTAAAAAGAAGTTTAGAGAAAGTATGACCGGGAGAAAGATTGAATTTATCCTTTATCCATTGAGTTTCAGGGAGTATCTTGTATTTAAGAAAAGGGATAAACTTGCATCCCTTATCCCTGAAGACCCATTTTTGCAGAATGAAGATGGAACAAGATTTTATGAGGAGGATTATAAAAAACTTTCGCTTGAATTTATGATTTATGGTGGATATCCAAGAGTTGCTCTTGCAGAAACCTATGAGGAGAAAAGACTCATAATTGATGAAATAATAAGCTCCTATGTCATGAGGGATGTAAGGGACTTTTTTAATATTGAGAAAATAACAAAGTTCAATAGAATGGTCAAAATTCTTGCAACCCTGAGCGGGAAACTTTTGAATGTTTTAAATCTTTCAAAGGAAGCTGGAATATCAAGGAAGACAGTGGAGGAGTATCTTTATGCCCTTAAAGAGAGTTATATTATTTCAGAGGTTATGCCCTTTTTCAGAAATCCAAAGAAAGAGATTTTGAAAACCCCAAAGATATATTTTATTGACCCTGGAATAAGGAATGGTCTTTTAAACAATTTTTCTATGTCATGGGAAAGGGATGATATTGGAATACTCATGGAAACCGCTGTCTTCTCAGGAATGCTGAAAAGAGGGATAAAGGCAAATTTCTGGAGGACACAGAATGGGGGAGAGATTGATATGGTGATTGAGAGGGATGGAAAAATAATACCTGTGGAGATAAAAAAGACACCTCAGATAAGAAGGGCAATGGTTTCATTTATGAAGAAATATCGCTGTCCTGAAGGCTATGTTGTCTATCCTGGAAGTTATTTTAAAAAAGAAAATATTAAATTTCTGCCATTGTGGTGGTTTTTGTGATAGAAATATGAAAAAAGAGGAAATTCTTAAACTGCTGGATGATAAGGAGTTCTTTGAATCCCTGATAAGAGAGTATTTTGAAATTGAGAAAAAATCAAAAGAGAAGATAGATGAAGAACTTTATAAAAAACTCTTAAAAATCTTCAAAGAGAAGTTTCCAAAAGAGAAAAATGAACCAATCTTTGGAGAGATATTAAAACAGGAAATTGATAAAAAAGGGCTTTCTTTAAGAAAGGTGGCAGAGGATACAGGAATTGCTCCATGGGACCTTGAAAATCTATTTGAAAACCTTTACAAACCATCCATTGAACTATTACAGAGAATAGTTGATTATTTTAAAGATGTAAAGGATAAACTTCTTAAAAGCCTTGAATATTCGGTTTTTACTCCTGTAAAGATAGGGGTTCCGGTAAGGGGAAGGATAATTCTTCCTCCTGATGAATCTTCAAAAGAGGATGCAGAACTTGTGGAGAGGTTTAAAAAAGGTGATGAAGAGGCATTTGAAAAACTCTATTACAAGTATGAGGGATTGATAAAGAAAGAAGTTAAAAATAAGCTTGGTGAGGAATACTCATCATATATAGATGATATCATCCAGGATGTATGGATTAAGATTTTTGAAAAAATATCTGCATACCGGGAACGTTTCAGGTTCAGATACTGGATTCGTGCTATCGCAAGAAACACAGCCATTGATTTTTTGAAAAAGAAAAAGGCAATAAAAAGGGATGATAAAAAATATAAAATGATTGAACTTGCACCGATAAGGAATGAGCTGATTGAAGCCCTCAACTTCTGCATGAGATACCTTGAGGATAATGAAAGAATGATTGTGGAAAAATACTATTATGAGGGGTATAAGATAAACGAAATTGCAAAAAGTTTATATGCCTCTCCCTCCACCATATATACAAGGGTAAAAAAGATAATTGAAAAATTAAGGGAATGTGTGAGAAGGATAATGGAGGGTTATTATGGGGAATAAAAAGAGATGGGTTATAAAGAAAGAAAAAGATGATAATGTAATTTTGACAATAGAGGTGGATAGGAAAAAATATGAGGATAAGAAAAAGGAAATCATATGGAGGTATCCTCTTGAAATAGATGATTATAAAATTGAACCAGAAGATAAAGGAGAGGAAAAGGATGAGGAACTCTACTTCTATGAGGGGCTTGAATACACCTTTATAGTCCATGTTGATAATGAAAGAGATAAAGAGATGGTAGAATTCTATATTGAGAATGAAAGGATAGATAGACAGGAGCATACGAAAGAGCAAGAAGCCATATTCAGGTATAAATGGCATAACTGGATTGGAAATAGCAAGATAAGAATAAAAAGGACAGAATACAATGTGCTTGAATTCAATGCATTCATAATCCCCACAAAAATGGACTTTCTTCTTGACTACATGAGGCTCGTGGAGGATATAAAAAGGGATATTTACAACCTTGCATATTACTTCTATTCAAAAACTCATATAAATCTGGAAATTAAGGATGAAAGAGACCCTAAAATAGCCTTTCTTGAGAAACTTGACAGGGAGAGGAAGAAGGTTTTTAGAAACCTCTTTATGATAGAAAGAAACCCATCAAGAAAGATTGTAAATGTAGAGAAAAGGGTTGATATAGGAAGGGCAAAAGGCAACAATCCATTTCTTGTAAAATATCTTAACAGGACCGAATGGATAAAAGTAGAAAATAATAATGCTCGTAATCTGAATATAGTTAAAAAAACAAATGGATACATACCTGCAAAAATATACGATATAAAAAAGGAAATATC
>CAYQJV010000015.1:0-31298 GCA_964417925.1 uncultured bacterium
GGAAATGCTCAGATGTCGGGTCAGGAGCCCCAAGTAAGAGAAAGAACCGATGCTTTGGATGCTCTTGGTAATACTACTGCTGCTACAGGAAAAGGATTTGCAATTGGTTCTGCGGCTCTTACTGCACTTGCACTTGTTGTGGCATATAGAAATGAAGTTCTTTTAAGGGGGAAGGAAATTGATATTGTTCTTACTAATCCAAGACTTCTTGCAGGAATATTCCTTGGGGCAATGCTTGTTTTTTGGTTCTGTTCTCTTATAATAAAGGCGATTGGTAGAGCAGCTCAAAGTATTGTGAAAGAGGTAAGAAGGCAGTGGAATGAAATTCCAGGACTTAAAGAAGGAAAGGCAAAACCAGATTATGAAAAGGCTGTTGAAATATGTACCAGGTCGGCTCAGAGAGAGATGATACTTCCTGCACTTTCCTCTATGGTTGCTCCAATTATAGCAGGTATTCTTCTTGGAGTTGAAGGTGTAATAGGGTTACTTGCAGGAGCTATTACAACGGGATTTGCAATGGCAATATTTATGGCGAATTCAGGAGGAGCATGGGATAATGCCAAAAAATACATAGAAAAAGGTAATTATGGAGGAAAGGGGACTCCTGCTCATAAAGCTTCTGTTGTTGGAGATACAGTAGGGGATCCATTTAAGGATGCAGCAGGACCGTCACTGAATATTCTTATAAAGCTTATGTCAATGGTTTCTATTGTATTCCTTGGACTTGTCCTTGCAACTTCTATTTTTAGATAGGGGAGAAGTATGTTTCTTTTTTTGTTTTGGGCTCCGATATTCTCTACAAGTGAGGAACTATTTGATTTTGGAGATGCCCTAATAACTCATGTATATACTCATGTTTTTTATATTAAAAATAATGGAGATGAAACTCTTGTAATAGAAAGAGTAAGACCTGATTGTGGGTGTTCTAAGACATTTCTTTCTAAGAAAAAAATTCCTCCTGGAGGTAGAACAGCCCTTAGATTTATATTTGATTCCTATGGTTTTTATGGAGAAAAGATAAAAAAAGCCTACATTCATACAAATGTTGGCACCAAGGTAGTAAAGATAAAGATCAATCTGGTAGATAAACTTGATATTCCAGGTTTAAAAGTGGATGAGTTTCTTCTTATACAGGATGTTGTCTTACGAAAAGATACATGTGTTTTATTTCAAAATACTGCAGATAAGGAACTTACTATAAAGGTTGTTTCTTTGGACAAAGAGTTGGTATTGCGAGCGTGGCCAGAGGAATTTTCAATAAAGCCAGGGGAAACAAAGAAGGTGAAACTTGATTTGAGGCTGAAAAAGAATAGGGGCAACGGATGTGTTACGTTTATGGTGAGATATCCAAATGGCAAGGTTCACAGGTTTAGTATTCCCGTACTATGGGTAAAGAAGGTAAAAAGGAGGTAAAAGAAATGGAGAGATATAGATGGGTAAAACCTTTGCTTAATGTGGCAACACTTGGTATAAAAGTTAGATTTCTCAAGAATATTGTAAAGAGACATTTGGAGCATAAATTGTACTATTATTTGGTTGAAGCAAAAAAGAATGTCTATCCACTGAAAATGCAAGAAGATAAATACCATCTTGCTATTTCACTTGTTGAAACTATTGAACGAGCGATTATCGAGCAAAGAATTTCATCAAATGCTCTGGAAGGGTTATTAAAAGTTTTGATTGCTAAGACCTTTGCTGGAGAAGAGCAGGAAAAAAGAAAAGAAATTCAAAAGGAGAAAGAACTTCCCACTCCGCTTTTTTTAACCATAAGTCCAACAGGAGCATGTAATCTGAGATGTAAGGGATGTTATGCGGGGACATGGAGTATGAAAAATAAACTTGATTTTGATATATTTTCTAAAATAATAGAAGATGCCAAAAAATTGTGGGGAACCTCTTTCATTGTGATTTCAGGAGGAGAGCCCTTAATTTATAAAGATAAAGGTAGGACTATATTTGATATTTGGGAGAAATTTAAAGATGTATATTTTCTTATGTATACCAATGGTACATTAATTGATAAAGAAACTGCCAAAAAGATGGCAAATTTGGGGAATGTAACTCCTGCAATTTCTGTAGAAGGTTTTGAGAAAGAAACCGATGAAAGAAGGGGTAAAGGAGTTTTTAAAAAGATAATTCAAGCTTTTGAAAATTTAAAAGAGTACGGAGTTCCCTATGGAATTTCTGTTACCTTAACAAAACATAATATAGAGAGAGTGATGGCTGATGAATTTTTTGATTTTTATTTTGAAGAAAAGAAAATTTTTTACGAATGGATATTTCATTACATGCCTATAGGTAGAGGATACACCTTAGATTTGATGATAACTCCTGAACAAAGAGTAAAAGCTTGGAAAAGAATGAACGAGATTATTAAAAAAAGGAGGTATTTTATAGTTGATTTCTGGAACAGTGGAGTAGTTAGTGAAGGCTGTATTGCTGCAGGGAGAAATTCAGGGTATTTTTATATCAACTGGAACGGAGATGCGTCTCCTTGTGTATTCATTCCCTATGCTGTGCATAATGTGTATGAAGTGTACAAAGAAGGTAAAGATCTAAATACAATTCTTTCATCAGAGTATTTTAAAAAGATAAGAGAATGGCAGTATGAATATGCATATAAAAAGAAGAAAGAAGAGATGGGAAATTTACTTACTCCGTGTGCTATAAGAGACCATTATATGAATTTTTATAAAATAGCAATAGAAAGTAAAGTAAGACCAATAGATCCGGATGCCAAAAAGGCAATAAGAGATATAAAATACCGAAAAGGGATGGAAAAATTTGATAAGAGACTTGCAGAAATTACCAAAGAGATATGGGAGAGGGAATACCTTGGAAAGACATATTGAAGAGATAAAAAAATTTATAAAGAGATCGGTAAAAGAGCTTAATAAAGATGGAGTGGTAATTGGAATAAGTGGAGGGGTAGATTCAGCGGTGTGTACTGCACTTGCGGTGTTATCTTTGGGAAATAAAAAAGTTTTTGGACTTATCCTTCCAGAAAGAGAAACTGCACCTGAAAGTATAAGATATGCGAAAAAAATTGCAGAGATGTTTGGTATAGAGTATAAAATAGTGGATATAACCTCTGTATTAAGGAAGGTAGGAATCTATAAACTTGTTCCTCCAGGATTTTTCCCATATTCAATAAAGAAAAAATATACCCTGAAAAGGTTTAAAAAGCTGAAGGATAAATATAAAAATATATACATAGCATTTCAAAAAGAGAAAGGCGAAGAGTTGAATAAAATAAGGGCATATACACGGGCAAAAAATAGGGTAAGGATGATTTATCTGTATTTTTATGCAGATTTACTAAACTTTGCAGTTCTTGGAACCCTTAACAAAGTTGAAGTTGCACTGGGTTTTTATGTAAGACACGGAGATGGAGCATCAGATATTATGCCAATTGCTCATTTGTTGAAATCTGAAGTGGTAAAAATTGCAGAATATTTAAAAATTCCTTCTGAAATTATTCAACGGAGCCCCTCTCCTGATCTTGCTCCTGGACTTGGAGATGAGGATATAATGGGATTTTCGTATGATGAAATTGAGAGGATGTTGAAAAGTAACGATAAAAGGATTATAAATTTTGTTGAAATAGGTAAAAGACTTTTATCCTTACCTTTAAAGTTAAGAACTGGTGTATAATAGATTAAAAATATTCATTTTTACTCAAAATGAAATGATATATATTCCCAAGTTTCTTGAGATTTTTTTAAAAAATACAAAAGAAAAAGTGATAGGAATTATAATTACCTCTCCGGCTTCTACAAAAGGATGGAAAGAGTTGTTGAAGGTTTATTTTTATCTTGGATATGTTTTTAATTTTTTCTGGGTAGTTTTTATGCATATATTACTTTATCTTTTAGATTTGATCTCTTTACTCATTCCTTTAAAGCATACTAAAACCTTTAGAGGAATTTCCAGAAAATATGGATTGGTGTATAAAAAAGAAAAAGATATTAATTCTATTAAGTTTATTGAATTTATAAAAAAATACTCTCCAGACTTAATAATTTCTATAGCATGTGGGCAGATTTTCAAAAAGGATTTACTTTCTATCCCAAGATTGGGAGCTATAAATATTCATTCATCGCTTTTGCCCAAATATAGGGGAATGTTACCAAGTTTTTGGGTACTTTACAATAAAGAACCTTGCACCGGAGTTACAGTTCATTTTATGGATGAGAAGATAGATAAAGGAAGGATAATTCTGCAGGAGAAAGTTTATATTGACTATCCTACAACCATGCATGAATTGATAACTTCTTTAAAAATAAAGGGAAGTAAGGTATTATTGAAGGCAATAACAAAAATTAAAAAGAATCCCAAGAAGCACAGTTATCCGGTTATCCCAAATGGTAAATATTATTCACTTCCTTCAAAAGAGCAAATAAAAAAATTTAGAAAAGAAGGTGGAAGGTTAAGATGAATGTCATGACCGTAGATGTGGAGGACTGGTATCAAACTACTTTGATGGAACAAGTTTTTAATAGGAATTGCTGGGATAAGCTTCCCCAAAGGTATGAGTATTCTACACATTTGATTCTGGATATCTTTGCTCAGTTTAATGTTAAGGCAACCTTCTTTATACTTGGATGGATAGCACAAAGAACTCCAAAATTAGTGAAAGAAATTTATAAAAGAGGGCATGAGATTGCTTCTCACGGATATTTCCATCAATTAGTGTATACGCTTTCTCCTAAGGAGTTTGAAAAAGATTTAACAAAATCTATTAAAATTCTTGAGGATATCATAGGAAATAGGATAAAAGGATACATTGCTCCTTCCTTTTCTGTAAATAAAAACTGTTTATGGTTCTTTGATATCCTTGCTCAAAATGGTATTGAATATGATTGTTCCATATTTCCCCTAAGTTTTCATCCAACCTATGGATGGCGGAATGCTCCGGATCATCCTTTTATTTTGAAAACGGAAAAGGGTAATACTTTAGTGGAATTTCCTGGTTCTACATTTAAATTTTTAGGATTAAGGATTCCCTTTGCAGGAGGAGCATATTTTAGAATTTATCCCTATGAAGTTGTAAGGTGTATTATGAAGTTGAAACAATACAGAAAAGAAGATGTGATTTTTTATCTTCATCCATGGGAGTTTGATACTAAAGTCCCCAAGGTTAAAAAGTTATCCCTTTTTAATAAGTGGCGAACTTATTTTAATCTGGACAAAACTCAGGTTAAATTGAAGAAAATGATTCGTGAATTTTCTTTTTTGAAATTTGAAGATTTTATAAAAAATAAGAAACTACCTGTATTTCTGCTCAAAGCTACAGGTGAGTTTGTAAGAAATGAAAATTAAAAAAGAACTGGATGTTATAATGGTTACCAGAAACTCAAAAGATAAACTTAAAAGGGCTGTTGAGTCAATTTATAAGTTCAAACCCAAAATATCTTTTAGATTGCTGATTATAGATAATGCTTCAACAGATGGTACTGAAAAAATGGTAAAAGAAAGTTTCACTTATGGAAATGTTTTTTATCTTAAAAACAAAGTTAACCGAGGTGTGGCTCCTGCGAGAAATCAAGGATTGAGATGGGCTTCTGCAGATTATGTAATGCTTATTGATGATGATACAGAGATTTTGAATGATGCAATAAATAAAATGATAGATTTTATGGAAAGATATCCTCAAGTAGGGATTGTGGGACCGAGAATGTATAATGAAAATAAAGAAATACTACCCAGTTATAAGCGGTTTCCCCATTTTATAGCTCCCTTTTTGCATAGATTGATGTTTATTCCTTTTGTAAAAAATTCAGAGGTACTTAAAAAACATCTTATGAAGGATATTGAGGTGTCAACTCCTTTACCTGTGGATTATGTAATAGGGGCTTGTCAATTAATAAGAAAAGAGGTACTTGAAAATGTAGGCATACTGGATGAACATATATTCTATGGTACAGAAGATATTGATTTCTGTATAAGGGTATGGATGCATGGATATTGGGTAGTTTATTTGCCTTATGCAGAGATAATTCATTATTGGAGAAGAAGTTCTTATAAAAAATTATTTAAAAAAAATACTTTTCTGCATTTTAAAAATTACATATACCTCATGTGCAAGTATGCGAATATAAAGAGCACTGTTATACCTGCAATCCATCGCAGGCAGAAAAATTTTCCATTAACTTGATTTTTTGTCTTTTGGACTCATAATTACCTATGAAAGGTTTTATAAAAAAGATTGACCTTTTACTCTGTGTGCTGTTCATGTTCATTTTTTCTCTGCATGCATTTCCTCTTCTATCATCAAGGCTTTTAACATACGATGAGGCAGATTATGCAATGGCTGCATCAAAGGGAGTTTTTGCAAACTACATTGACAGAAACAGCATATCATTTCTTTCCTTTGTAAAAAAGGGATTATCGGCATTCTTTTTTAAAAAACATGCACTCGTGGCAAAAGAGATAAGACAAAAAGAGGATGTTGCCTTTTACAGACATTTCCATCCCCCATTCTTTGTCTATCCCGCCTGCATCTTTATCAAGATATTTGGAGAAAAGGAACTTTCCTACAGACTGGGTTCATTTCTTGCCATTCTTTTGACAATACCCCTTGTCTATTTTTTCACCCTTTATTTTACGGAGAGAACAGCCGGTGCATTTGCGGCCTTTTTTGTAAGCATAAGCCCGGTTTTAAGGCATGGTGCAATACTTTTTGTCCCCCATGCCCTTTACACATTCCTTGCAACCCTTTTTCTGTTCCTTTTAGGGCTTTTATTAAAGAATGAGGATAAGCGAATTCTCTATTCAATTGCGGTGCTTCTGGGCATTTCATTTTTAACCCATGAATACTCCTGGATTCTCCTTTTCACCTTTTTCCTTTCCCTTCTTGTAAAGAGGAGCCGATTCTTTTCTGTCGATAGAGCAGGAATTCATTTCTCCTGGAGCCTTTTTCTATTTTTTTTAATAACTGCAGGAACCTTCATGCTCCTATGGCCATCCGGAATTCTTAAACTTGGGGTTGTTAAGGAATACATGTTCCATTTTTACAATGCAATATCAAAAAAGGGAATGTGGAAGAGCATGGGAATTTTGGGGACCATTAAAAAACTTTTCCTCATATCCCCTGCTGATATCATCATGGTTATTGGATTTTTATCCTACGGAATTTATCTTATTTTCAAAAAAGAGATTGACATTTATCTTTTCCCATTTTTCATATACATCGGTATCTTCGGGCTTCTTTATATTCTGAGGGCTCCCCCTGGATTAACCTATATATCATCATGCTATCCAGGACTTTATATTGTATCAGGTATCGGGATTTCCAGGATTTATAAAGATTTGTCTAAAAGAACAAAAGGGAATGCGGTTGGAATGATTCTTGTGGGAATACTTGGTTTAACGGTTCTTCTATCAAACTTTCTTTTTTTGAGAAAACCGGTGAAGGGGAAGGAATTTTTAAGATCTGCAATAGCTTATCTTGAAGAAAATGCAGAAAAAGGGGGAAAAGTTCTTGTCTCCTTTGGATGCCTGCCAACGCTGAAATTCTATCTCAGGGATAAAGAGATCGATATGGACATGATTCACCTTTCAGATAATCCAGAATACATAGCAAAAAGGCTCTCTTGTTATGCTGACTACTTTGTTTTTGTGGGGAAAAAGGATAGCCTTGCCAAAACAGAGTATGCAGATGTCCTCAAAAACAGGTTTTATGTTGCAAAGCATTATAAATACGATGACCTTGATGTCTTGATTTACCGAAAGATTAAAAGATGAAGGTATCGGTGATAATACCTGTTTACAATGAGGAAAGAACTGTGCTGTTGCTTCTCCGCAGGGTGATTGATACACAGATTCCATGGGAAAAGGAGATAATTGTTATAGATGACGGGTCAACCGATAGAACTCCCCGGCTTCTTGAGAATTTTTTAAAAAAGGTCCGGGATGAGGTTGAGATAAAGGTTTTGCATAATCTAAGGAACATGGGTAAGGGTTATTCAATAAAGCAGGGGCTGAGGAAATGCACAGGGGATGTGATAATAATTCAGGATGCTGACCTTGAGTATGACCCTTCTGACTATGTTTCCTTGATAACCCCAATTGCTGAGGGAAGGGCAAAGGTGGTTTATGGGTCAAGACTGAGAAATAGAAAGAACAAACATTACAATATAATTTTTCTCGCGGGAAGTCTTCTTGTAACCCTTCTTACAGATATCCTCTACTTTGCAACCCTGACCGACCAGGCAACCTGCTATAAGGTATTTCACAGGGAATTAAAGGAAATCCTTCTGCAAGCAGACAGAAACGGATTCGACTGGGAACCCCAGATTACGGCAAGGATTTTGAAAAAAGGATACAGAATCCATGAAGTCCCCATAAGGTATTATCCAAGAAAGGTCGGGGAAGGGAAGAAGATAAGGTTCAGGGATGGAATTGATGCAATAATAACACTCCTTAAGGAGAGGTTCAGCTGACTTAAAGTTTTAAAGGAATTTTATCGCCAAGGGATAGCATCTCCCCTTCCACTCTGCTTTTATAACAGAGCACCTTTACTCCATTCTTTACCCCTTCCCTCAAAAGTTTTGCAAATTCTCTGTCAATATGCTCTGCTGGTGAGAAAAATCTGACATCATCTCTCTGAGCTATGAACACAATGTATGCCGCCTTGTTTTTATCTTTAACGAGTGTTGATAGTTCCTCAACATGCCTTCTC
Source organism: uncultured bacterium (assembly GCA_964417925.1). Lineage (GTDB taxonomy): Bacteria > Hydrothermota > Tepidihabitantia > B3-TA06 > CAYQJV01 > CAYQJV01. Next base: position 8,684 of record CAYQJV010000015.1, read on the forward strand.
CCCCTTTCAGTTGGGGCATCGGGAAACATTGCAATTCCTTCAACTGCAAGAGTGCATCCCTTTATCTCAACATATACCCTTTTTTCTCCTTTTAAAAGTAAAAAATCGATCCTTCCTCTTTTTATCCGATACTCCCTTTTTATCTCAAACCCCTCAAATTCCTTTAATCTACCGCTTCTTACAGCCTCTTCAAAAAGAAGGTTTGGAACCCTGGAGTCAACCACAACAAAGACCCCGTTAACATCTACTGCAAAGAGCTCACATTCTGTTTTGGGATGTTTTTTAAAGTAAATCCATACCTTTCTTTTTTCTTCAAGAACCCCTGCAAGTCTTCCTGAATTCGCAACATAACATCTCCTTAACTTCCCTTTATGCTCAACCATGGCAGAGAACCTTGTGTCCCTTTTAATAAAAAGCGCCTGCTCGCAGATTGGAATCCTCATTTTCGGTGGGCGATGGTGGCTACAAGGATGCTTATCTCATAAAGAAGGAAAATGGGAACCGTTACAAGGAGCAGGGTAAAGGCATCAACCGAGGGTGTTATCACAGCAGATATTATAACTATGAATACCATTGCCTCCCTTCTCCTTCTTTTCAAGATCGATGGATTGATTATTCCAATCCTTGCAAGGAAGAACATGATGACCGGCATGAGAAAAAATACTCCACAGGCAACAAGAAGCCAGAGAACAAAGTTGAAGTATGAAGAAAGGTTCAAAAGATGGACAACCCTCTGAGTTCCAAAGGAGAGCAAGAATTTTATTCCTGCAGGAATAACAACAAAATATCCAAAAAGAACCCCCAGGAAAAATAAAAGGGTTGAGGATATTATTGCAGGGACTCCGTATTTTTTTTCTTCGGGTTTTAATCCGGGTTCAACAAAGAGCCAGAACTGTAAGAGTATCCATGGGATCCCAATTCCCACGCCAAAAAGGAATGCTATCTTTATTCTTGTGTAAAAAGCCTCAACCGGTGAAAAAAAGTAAAGATATCCTACAGGTTTTGCAATGATTTCAAGAATTTTTGAACTTAGTATATATCCCACTACCGAAAAACCAAAAATTCCGAGAAACGCATATATTATTCTTTTTCTAAGTTCTTCTAAATGATCCCAGAAAGTGAGCTTTTCATCCATTGTATTTTAAAAGATGGCTTCTATAGATAGAGCTGCTATTCCATCTTCCTCTACTATCCATATTTTCTTATTGTCTACAAAGATGGCAGATGGTTCTTTTATAGGACAGGAGGTGAGAGTTATATACTCTTTTGTATTAGTTAAGGAGTTGAAAATTTTTATTTTTCTCTGGTCTATTATACCAAAGATTTCGTTATTAAAATCTATTGCCTTTACTTTTTCAAGATAAATAAATGGTGAATAATACCAATTTTTATTGTGCCATTTTACTATCCAGTTGTTTACTATGAAAAAAATTGTATCATTTTTTACTTTTATTTTATAAACCTTTTGTTCTAACATTTTTTTCCTATCACTTAATTTGAATAATTTTTCTCCATTAGAAACATATGCTCCCTTTTCTGTTGCTAAAAAAAAATTCTTTCCATCATACCACAGGTCATATATTTCAAAGGCCTTGAGTTTTGAGTCTTCATAGAAAGTTTTTATTGTGTTTTTTTCTATCACTTCTATTTTATTATCATCGGTAATTATCACAGGAAACGAGTTACTGAAACTTAGTTTTTTAATCTTTTTGTATTTATTTTTTATTCTTATTTTATTAAGCCATCCTTTATAGATTTCGTTCCACTCCATAAACTTAATCTTTTTATTGAACAAACAGAAAATTCCGCTATCACTACATATAAAGATCGTATCCTCTATTTTTGTGATTCCAAAGATTTCTCCTGGATTTTTAGATTTTATTGTATATTTTTTAATTCGTGAAAACCTATCATAAACTGCAATTCCGTACCCCTGTGCTCCTGCATATATGTTGAATTGTGAAAAGAATACAGCAGTAAAAGGATATGTGTGAAATTCTCTGTCCATCAAATAAAAAGGAGAAAGAAATATAAGTTTTTCAAGAGAATCCTTATCAATGTAACCATAAGTGGTCCAAGAGGGAGGAGGAGAAGTTCGTTGAAATGTATACTTGTCATACCATACTGTTTTTCCATTATTGCTAAATCCAACCCTATTCTTACCCGTCATTATTCTCTTAGGAAGAAAATCAAGCTTTAAGTCTTTGAGTAAGCTTAAAGTAGACGGATTGAATTCAAATAGTTCTCTGTTTTTGCTTACTACCCACAAGATACCTTTTTCATCATCGTAACCTGCAATATGTATATTATGTGGTATTTTATCCCCTGCAGAGAAGACTTTTTTAATTTCTTCTGTAATTTCATCGTATTGAACGATGAAGGATGAAGTTACGATATACACATATCTTGTATCTGCAGTAAAGTTTTTTACGTTCCAAAAGAAAGGATATATTTCCCAGTCCTTAGAGTGATAAATATAGGAAAGTAAAATAAAAAGCATTATTCTTCATCTTTCAGAAGTTCTTTTATGGCTTGTGGAACGTATCTTAACACATCTGTAGCCACAAGGCTATATTCTGTAAGTTCCTCTGCTGCAATATCTGCTGCAAGTCCATGGAGAAACACTCCAAGCCTTGCCGCATCAAAAAGGGAAAGTCCCTGACCAACAAATCCAAGAATAAGTCCGGTAAGCACATCTCCGGTTCCTCCGGAGGCAAGTCCGCTGTTTCCCGTGAGGTTTACATAGGCTCTCGATGGGTTTGCAATAACCGTTCCTGCTCCTTTAAGCACAACGGTTATTCCCCATTCCTTAGCAAATTCTGTTGCAATCTCTATTCTCCTCTCATTGATTTCATGGGGGGGAATTTTTATAAGTCTTGAGAACTCACCTGGATGGGGTGTTATCAGAATATTTCTCCTGTTTTTAATTAAATCGGGTGTATCCTTTATGCAGTTTATACCATCAGCATCAAGGATAAGGGGCTTTTCCACCCGCTTTAGGAGCGTTTTTACAAACTCCACTGTTGCCGGATTTGTTGATATTCCAGGACCAAGGGCAACGGCATCAACCCTTTCAATTATCTCCATCACCTCATCAATGTTTTCTTTCGAAAAGAAGTCCTTTCCTCCTTTTAGAGGAATTTTAACAACTTCTGTGAGTTTTGTTTCATATATTGCAGAAAGCCCCGGAGGATAGGTGATGTATGAAAGCCCTGCCCCTGCTTTCAAAGCAGCGACTGCACACAGGGATGGAGCCCCGGTCATTCCAGGGGACCCCCCTATGGTTAAGACCTTTCCAAAGGTTCCCTTGTTTCCATCAGCGGGTCTCTCTGGAAGGAGTCCAGATGCTCCGTTGAAATCGTTTAAAAAAATGGTTCCCTCTTTTTCAATTATTCTTTCCGGAATTCCTATATCAACGACCCAGACATCCCCGCAGTATTTAAGGGATGGATAGATGACATGGCATGGTTTTAAAAATCCCATTGTTACGGTAACATTTGCAAAAACTGCTGGACCCCGAGGGGATCCTCCATCTGCCTGAACTCCTGATGGAACATCAATTGAAATTGTGAATCTTGAATGCCTGTTTATCAACTCAATCGCCTCCCTTTCCTTTCCCCGAGGGGTTCCTTTGAATCCGGTCCCAAATATTGCATCAACAACAACATCTGCCTCCTTTATCCCTTTTTCAGCGTCTTGTGAAGAAAACTCTATGAGCCGAATACCCATCTTTTCAACGATCTCCAGGTTTGTCCTTGCATCTCCTTTTATCTCCTTTTTATCTGCAAGCAAAATCACGGATACCTCTGCCCCTCGGTTATGCATATGCCTTGCGACCACAAAGCCATCCCCTCCATTGTTTCCCTTCCCTACAAATATGATGACTCTCAGGATTTCTGGATTTTCAAAGTATTCCTCAATAACATCGCAGACCCCCCTTCCCGCATTTTCCATCAGTAAAATTGTGGGTATTCTGAACTCCTCCCATGCCCTTGCATCAATCTTTCTCATTTCATCCTTTTTTACAATTCTCATCAATATCTCCTCTTTATAACTCTTCCCGGCACCCTGTATTTTCCTCCCCAGTACATTATCATTTTTTCTGGGTTATAATCCTTTTTTACCCTTGCTTTTACGATTTTTCCTATGAACCAGTTATGATCGCCAAATTGGTATTCACCTATTTTTTTAACTTCAAGAGATACAGGACATTCTTTTATAGAAGGAGAAGAAACCGTTAATGAAGGTTCTTTTGTTAATTTCGCAACTTCAAATTTATCTACTTTCTTTCCAGAAGTTTCTCCACAGATATGTACCTTTTCTACCAATTCTTCAGTAGGAATATTTACCACAAAGTCTTCGGAGTTTCTTAAAAGATGATAAGAATGCCTTGTTGGTGCTACACCAATTCCTATAAGTGGTGGATCAAAAGAAAATACATGTACCATTGCTATGGTTATTATGTTATTATCTACAGTTACAAGAACACATGGAAAACAGGTAAATAACCTCGTTATTTTTCGTTTATCATTTACTGTAAGTTTATCCGAATTCATATTCATATCTCTTATTTGATATTACATTTCCCTTTTTATCCTTACCGATCTCTTCTATTACATTTCCTTTTTCATCGTACTTTATCTCCCAATATCCGTAAGGTTTTCCCCTCTCATCCTTCCATATGATCATACTTGGATCTTTTTGGCCTTTTTCATACTTATATTCCCAAGATTTTATTATTCTACCTTTTCTGTCTTTCCATATTTTCTTTTTAATTCTTTTCTCCTTGTCGTATTCATAAAAACATTCATAAGATACATTTTCCTTTGCGTCTTTAACTGTTTCTCTTAAGATTTTTCCGTGTTCATCTGTTTCATAATCAACTATTTCAAATATATTACCCTGTCTATCTATTCTCACTTCTTGTGATAAAAAACCTTGTTTATTATATATAAAATCATATGATTTTATGACCCGTCCTTTATTATCGAGGAATAAAAGTCTGGATAATTTATCATTTGAATACTCATATCTACATATTTCTGTCACTGTATTATCCACAATTGTTTTTCTCTCTTTTATCTTACCTTTTATTGTTCTTTTATCTTTCTTCTGTGCCACCGCAGGAGATACAGAAGGTGCTGTTTCTTTAATAGTAGATTTTGAAGTTTTTAACTTGGTGCCTATATGGGTTTCAAGGGAATTTATAAGTTTTGCAGCATACTCTAAATTCCCTTCCTCTACTACTGCCTTTGTAATTTTATTTAAAAGATCTATCTGAAATTCTTTTTCTGCCTCTCTAATAAGTTTTTCATCTACAATTTCTCTTGCCTTTTCAATATGTTTTTTGATGGTTTCTTCTATTTTTGTTTTTTCCTCCAATAGCCTTTCTATCTCTTTTTCTATTTTTTCTTTTTCTCTATAAAGTTCTTTATACTCATTGTACATTTTTTCCGCTTCCTTTGTTTCAGCCATTACTCCTCCTGGGTATTTAGAATAATATACAAACTTTTAACAAAAAGTCAAATAATGTATTATAATTTATATTTACAATTTTAAAAATTTAGATACAATAATAAATGGAAGATTGTATTAAAAAAATTCTGAGTAGTTCAGGAAAACCTCTTACATTGCTACAAATTTCAAAAAGAGCAGGATATGGTAAAAAGGGGATGAAAAAGATAAAAAAAGTATTGAAAATTATGGAACAGAAAGGAGAAGTTCTTAGGAAGGGGAAAAAATATCTGCTTGCAGAGGTTAAGACAGGGGTTTTTAAAAGATACAAGGGAGGGTTTGGGTTTGTATTACAAGAAGAGGAAGAAGATATATACATTCCCAGAAAAGAGGCAAAGAAGGTTCAAACAGGAGATATTGTGAAGGTGGTTATTACAGGTAAAAAAAGGAAACCAGAAGGAAAGATAGTGGATATAGTTAAAAAAAGTGAAAAGAAACTTACAGGAACATGGATAAACAATAAGATAGTGCCAGATGATCCACATCTTCCTGTGTTTTTAATAAAAAAGAAAACAAATATTCCCCAAAAAGTTGTTTTCTCAGCTAGAAAAAAGATAAAGATAGAAAAAATCTTAGGGAAAGAGGACGATCCTAAGGTAGATGTAGAGGTAATAATTGCTCGCTATGGTTTTTCAAAGGAGTTTCCCCAGCCTGTCATTTGGGAGTCTCAAATAAAAAAGAAAATTCCCAAAGTAAGTAGAGATTTAACCCAAGAAATTGTATTTACAATAGATCCCAAAAACGCTAAGGATTTTGATGATGCTATATCCATTGAAAGGACAAAAAAAGGATTTATATTGGGAGTACATATTGCAGATGTTTCATACTGGGTGGGAGAGAAATCAGCTACAGATAAAGAAGCAAGAAATAGAGGAACAAGTGTGTATTTGTTAGATACGGTTATCCCTATGCTCCCCCATGCCATATCTTCAGATAAAGGTTCTTTGCAACCCGGTAAGAGAAGACTTGCATTTTCAGTGGTGATGTATTTTAATAAAAAGGGAGAGATGTTAAGTAAAGAATTTTTCCCTTCTCTCATACATTCTAAAGCCAGACTTACATATGAAGATGCAATGAGAATTATTGAGAATATACCTTTAGAGGATTCAGAGACTCAAATAAAAGTAGATTTAAAAAAATTACGAGATAAACTAAAAATAGCAGAGGAATTATGTGATATCTTATGGGAACAAAGAAAGAAAAGAGGAGGACTGGATTTTGATCTTCCAGAACCATTTTTTGTATTTATGCCAGGAGGCAAAATACAGGATATATATCCTTCGCTAAGACTAAAGACCCACAGGATGATTGAAGAATTTATGATATCAGCGAATAGAGCAGTTGCAGAATGCATGGTAAAACACGATGTCCCATGTATTTTTAGGGTGCATGAACCGCCCCAAAAATCAAAGATTGAGGAACTTGAAAAATTAACAGAAAGTATTCTGGGGGAGAAAATAGAGATAAAACACCAGAAGGATATAAATTTATTACTTGAAAAGGCAAAAGAGAAAAAAAGGGAAAAATTAATCTCCTATCTTGTTTTAAGATCTCTTGCAAAAGCAAAATATCAAGTAGAAAATACAGGACACTTTGGTCTTGCTTTAGAGGAGTATCTTCATTTTACTTCTCCGATACGAAGATATCCTGACCTTGTGGTACACAGAATATTGAAGGATGTTTTAAAGAATAAGATAAAAAGAGATAAAGAATGGATTAAATATCTTGAAGAAACTGCCTCGATAGCTTCGGAGAGAGAGGAAATAGCAGAAGAAGCTGAATGGGAGCTGTGGGATTTAAAAAAGGCAGAATTCATGCAGAACAAATTAGGAGAAATTTTTGAAGGGATAGTTACAGATATAATAGGTGCTGGTATTTTTGTCACTGTTGAAGAACATCTTGTAGAAGGGTTTATCCCTATTGAGGCTTTTAAAAAAGTTCTCTTTTATTCACCTGAGAAAATAGCTTTGGTTGATAGAAGAAATAAGGAGTTTTTAAAAATTGGAGATAGAATAAAAGTTCAAGTTGCCTTTGTAAACAAGTGGCAGAAGAGAATCGATTTTGTACCGGTTAACAAATAGAGGAGTATACTTACTTATCATAAAGATGAGAAAGAATAAAATAATCAATGTTGGGGCCTTAGGGAAAATTCTCTTTCTCAAAGGGTACTATCTCTACGTAGGGTCTGGATTCCAGAATTTACATAGAAGAATAGAAAGACATCTTAAAAAAAATAAAAATCTAAGGTGGCATATAGACTATCTTTTGAAAGAGGCAGAGATACATGAGGTCATAATTATTTATACTTGTAAAAAAGTTGAATGCAAGATAGCACAGATTCTATCTAAAAAATTTAAATCGGTTAAAAATTTTGGATGTTCTGATTGTAAGTGTTTTTCTCATCTATTCTACTCAAAAGAGTATCCCAAAAATTTGACACTTTTTTTGAAAGGCATATAATTTATTAAAATGAAGATAAAAGGTGTTATCTTTGATTTAGACAATACTCTTCTTGATTTCATGAGGATGAAGGAGGAAGCAGTAAATGCTGCTATTTATGCTATGATAGATGCAGGACTTGAGATGCCTTTTGAGGAAGCAAAGAGAAAGATATACGAAATATATGAAAAAAAGGGTATAGAATATCAGGAAGTTTTTGATGAGTTTTTAAAAGAAGTGTACGGTGAGATAGATTATAGAATACATGCAGCAGGAGTAGTAGGATATAGGAAAGCGAGAGAGGGAGCATTGGCGTTGTATCCCCATGTACATATGACATTGATAGAACTTGTAAAAAGAGGGTTAAAACTTGGTGTGGTATCTGATGCTCCTAAGAAACAGGCTTGGCTTAGGCTTGCTACTCTTGGACTTCATCATCTTTTTGATGCAGTGGTGACTTTTGAAGATACAGGTAAGAGAAAACCAGCAAGAGAGCCATTTGAATTGATTTTGAAATTGTTAAATTTAAAACCTTCTGAATCTATAATGGTTGGTGATTGGGCAGAGAGGGATATAGTAGGTGCGAAAACCATAGGGATGGTAACAGTTTTTGCAAGGTATGGAGATACCTTTGGAACGGTTAATTCAGGTGCAGATTATGAGATAAATGATATAAAAGAGCTCATAAAAATTGTAGATGAGTTAAATCGTGATTAAAGGAATAGGCATAGATGTCGTAGAGGTAAAGAGAATTGAAAAGGTCTATCGTAAATTTGGAAATAGATTTTTAAAAAAAGTTTATACCGATAGAGAAATAGAATTTTGTAATAAAAGAAAGAATATGTTTCTCTCCCTTGCTTCCAGGTTTGCAGCTAAGGAAGCCTTTATGAAAGCCCTTGGCAGAGGATTTCTTGGAGGACTTCGGTGGAAAGACATAGAAATAGAAGATACAGAGCTTTCACTTCCCAGAATAAAATTGTACGGGAAGGCAAAAGAGCTCAATGAAAATAGCAGTATTTATCTTAGTGTAAGTCATATAGAGGATATCGCTACTGCAGTAGTGGTAAGGGAAGCAAAAGAATAAAAATGAAGAAGAGAAATAACAACATACTTTTTATTTTTCCTTACTTTTCTCCTCAAAAAGGAGCAGCTTCCAGAAGAGCTTTTTTTACTATTAAATATGTTTCTGAAATTATAACTAAAAAAATAGATGTACTTGTAGTATGTAATAAGAATTTCACGGTAAATTTTCCTGAAAGAAATAAAGGAAATATAAATGTATCATCTGTAAGTATTCAATGCTATTTAAAAGATTTAATAGGACATATTGAGTATATTTGGATGCTTTTCAAAATTTTGAGAAGAAAATACAGTATGATTTTTATTTCCTGCCCTCCCACCATTATGAGCTTTAAAAATAATGATTAAGTCTTCGTGTACAGTGATACTTACGGTGTCTGAATATTTAAAAATGTTTATTCAGAAGAATTGTAAGTTGAATAAACCAGTGTATTTGTTGAGAAATGGTACAATACCTGAATATTTTACAGAGGAGAAGTTTGAATCTAAAGAGATAGATTTAATTTATGCAGGAATGCTTACGAGGTATCGGAGAATTGAAGATATTATGAAATTTTTGCATTTGTTGTTTAAACACGGCAAATATAAAGTAGTTTTTCTTTCTAGAGGATTAGAGAGATACAAAGCTTTAAAGATTGATCTGTTTTTAAAAAAATATTCCTTAGAGGACAAAGTGATTTTTTCTTCAATGGTGGATTATTCAAGTATGATCGAGTACTTGGAAAAAAGTAAGGTAGGATTAATTGCTTTACCGGATGATACTCCTTTTGCAGGAGCTATAGGAGTTAAGGTTTATGATTACTTAACCGCTGGAATTCCTATAGTATGTATAGGAGCACCTGATAAACATCCAGAGTTGAATGAAACTATAAAAGAATGTGGTGTCATTTCAAACGATTTGAATAGTTTAGTACATTATACATTGGAATTAATCAACAACAATATTGAATACAACTTTTTGAAGAAAAAATATAAAAAAATGAGAGAAAAAATGAACTTTAAAAAAGAGATATACTTGTTGATTAAAAATTTATTTTAACCATGAAAAAGAAAAGAATAGTATACATTAGAAATGTAAGTTCCCAGTTTATTATTAAATCTAAACCTGCTATAAATTTTCCAGTGAGTTTTAGAGTTTTTGAAATTCAAACAGCGAGTGGGGGTAAGGTTGGAAAGATAGTTAAGGAGAATTTTTGGGATATGGTGATTGATTATAAAGAGATTAGCTTTCCTCTTACAGAAACTTTGATTGAACAAATACTTTTAACATATGTTAAAGTAAAGGTTAAAAGGCTTGTTTGTATATATAATAGAGATAAAACAGAATGATAATAATAGAAGCGTTAAAAGAGAGTACTAAAACTTTAGAAATAATCTTTTCAATTCATTCAAGGATTGAGAAGATAAGAGTAAATCTATGCTAAGAGAGAGATTAAAAATTTTATTTCTTCCCGCATGGTATCCAAATGAGGAAAATCCAGTAGAAGGAATTTTTATAAAAGAGTTTGCACAAGCCGTATCTTTGTATAATGATGTAATAGTAATGTATGCAAGAAGATCCAAGTATCTTATAAAAAAAAGATTTATTGTATTTTCAGATAAAAAAGAAAACGGTATTAGAACTATAAGGATATACTATAAACCATTCAGCATCAATAAACTTTCTTATCCAGTATATTTGCATGTGATCAAAGAGGTGTTTAAAAAAATATTTAAAGATGAGCCTCCTGATATAATTAATGCTCATGTGTTCTCTGCAGGAGTACCTGCCGTTATTCTTGGGAGATTGTATAAAATTCCTGTAGTTATTACCGAACACTGGTCTGGATTTATAAGAAAATCAATTAAATTTAAAGATTTATTGAAGATTCGTTTTGCAATGAATAGAGCCAATATTGTACTTCCGGTTAGTAAATTATTACAGAAAGCAATCAGTGATTATGGGATTAAGAATAAGTTCTTAGTAATTCCCAATGTTGTAAATACAAAGATATTCTATCCGGTACGTATATCTTCCAATAAATGTGCTGCAAAAAAAATACTTTTTGTGGGATTGTTAACCCCTGCTAAAGGAATTGCATACCTTTTAAAATCTATCGCTGTGTTAAAAAACAAAAGAAAGGATTTTGTTCTTCAAATAGTAGGTGATGGCCCCTACAGAAAGATGTATGAGAATATGGTAATAGAATTGGGTATTCAAAAATTCGTTAATTTTTATGGATTAAAAACAAAAAATGAAGTAGCAAAATTTATGCAAAACTGTACTTTCTTTGTAACCCCCAGTATATATGAAACATTTAATGTAACCTGCATAGAAGCTATGGCATGTGGTAAACCTGTTGTAGCTACTACTTTGGATGTTTTTAAGGAAAAGATAAATAGAGAAAGAGGTGTTTTGGTACCTCCTAAGAACAGTAAAGCTTTAGCAGACGCTTTAAACTTTATGCTTGATAATTATCAATGCTATTCTCCTATTGAAATATCCCGCTATGTTATAAGAAATTTCAGCTACGAGAGCGTAGGTAAAAAACTTGATAAAATATACAGGGGTGTTAAAGGAATTCATTGATAATTAAAGTTTCATAACCGCTGTAATAAAGAATTTTCCTCAGTAAATTCGACTCGGAATAATTTTTTCATATCGGCATTACCATCCGATAATTCTGTTGTTTAAATCAACAATTGTTACACCATCACCTGCTCCAGGAGTAAATATGTCCTTCAAATGCTGTGGTGTCTTCTATAGAGAATCTCTTTTCGCTCCCCCACATAATGTATGCATCTGCTCCATCCCATAAGTGCCAATCATCCATAGTACACCATAGCATGTTTAAGTAACCATCATTATCAATATCTGCTGCAGGGATAGATCCATGTGATGGGGAAGAAATAAAAGAATCTTTTTACAAAAACCATTGGGTCCTCCGTAAAAGATGTATGAATAGCATGCATCTTCTCCATTTAGACCATTTTCATTAATAGAAATTAAATCTGGATATCCGTTATAATCAAGATCCCAGTTATTACCAGGTAATGCAAGTTCTCCCTCTTTTGTAACATATATATCAAGTTCTATTCCTCCAGGTACATATCCCTGTAAAAAATCTTCACGCGAGTCGTTTATCCATACAATTGTAGTAGATATAATTACTGTAAGAAGCATGGTTGAATTATATTAATAATGGAAGAGAAGAAAAGTCAATTTTGCAAGGTTCAAACATTTTCTTTTTTCTTGACTTCTTTAAGAAATTGATTAAATTTTAAAAATGTGGAAAATTATATTTATATTTTTGATAAATGCATATAGACCTTCTACATTGGTGATTCCACCTTTTAAACATACCTTAGGGTATCATAGAGCTTCCAAGTTTTACCTTAAACTTTACTTAGGAAGCGATTTTGAGTTTAAAGATCCTCAAGGTATTGCTGCAGTTAAATTAAAAGAACTGGATAATCCTAAAACTACAAGAGATGACGATGATCTTACTCTTTTTGCAGTTCATTCAGGAGCTTGTGAGATCGTGTACAATGTTGGATTCATTAGACTTGCAAGGTATGGTAAAAAAGGAAGTGGAATTGGAGAATTTCTTTATCCACGCGGGATATGCGCAAATCCGGATGGTGATATATATATAGCTGATACAGGAAACAATAGAATAGTACATCTCAAATATAAAAATGGAAAGTTAGAATGGATTGGTACCATAGAAAAGGATTTCAAAAAACCACGACAGATAGCAATGGATTCTGAAGGTAACTTATATATCACAGATACTGAAAATGACAGAGTGGTAGTAATTTCCAAAAATGGAGAAATAAAGTTCATATGGGAAAGAGATTTAAATAAACCAGATGGAATTGCAGTAATAGACAAAAATGCTTCTTATAATTATTATCATGACGACTATGTGGTGATTATAGATAATAACAATAAAAGAATACAGCAGTTTAATAGGTATGGAAAGCTTCTTAGGAGAATTACGTATAAAGAAATGGGATTGGACGATGCATATTTTGCATACTGTGCTATTGACTACTATGGTAATATATGGGTTACTGATTCCAAAAATCATATGATACATAAGTTTGATAATAAGCTACATTATATAATATCCTTAGGGAAAGAAGGTACAGGAGATTACGAATTCTATTCTCCCCGGGGTATTTCCATTTGGAGGAGATTTGGACAAGTGTTCATTGTAGAGAAAGAGGGAGGGCAGTACTATTGGATAGGAGTGGATGGGTATATAGTGGGATGTTTCCCTGATCCTATGAAGTATAAGAGTGCAGGAACTACTATAGCTCTTTATCTTACAGAGACTGCAGAGGTAAAAATGGAGATACTGGATGAGGAAGGAAATGTTATAAGAAAATTCCCCAAGCACATTGAAAAGATAGGTGAGGCATTAATAGTATGGGACGGAAGAGACAGTAATGGTGAGTTTGTAGAACCAGGAGAATATACCATTAGAGCGATAATAAGGGCTACATATGCGTCGCGTAGGTATTTTAAAAAAGAACTTAAGTATACTCTTAAAGTGGTAGAATGATAGTGGTATGGATGTTTTTAGTTTCATGGGCTAAGTATGCGGGTGATTTTGAAGAGCTTGCAGCAGATGCAGGAATAGAAGGTAGAGGAAAAACCGGAGTAGTTACAACCTATACAGCATCCAGTATTTATTATAATCCATCCACTACATCAAGGGAAGATGGCATTTCTTTTTCTTTTTTACATTCCTCTGATTTTGGGGGAATTGTTAAAAATAATTTTGTTTCCTTTGTAAAAAGCAGTAAAGGTGCAGGTATTGGTTTTGCTCTTTACAGAGTAGGGGTAGACTCTATTTCTATAGTAGATACCACATCTTATGATCCAACTAAGCCTGTTTCGGATACGAATTATCCAAAGATACTTAAAGAAGTCTCCACTGCAGATTGGATATTTTATTCAAATTTTTCTAAAAAGATTCAAACATTTTCTATAGGGATTAATTTAAAATTTATCTATAGGGACCTTTACTTTGAACATGCTTTTGGAGGTGGAACAGATGTAGGATTTTGTATGGAGTTGAAAGATCTGGTTGTTAGCCTTGTGGTTAAGAATATTTCTTCTTCTGTACTTTTTTGGAGCAATGATTCCATTGAATTAATGGCTCCCAAAATCTTTATGGGAATGGGATTGAAGAAAAAAAGAGCAGAAATTGCTTTTTTAGGGGTGATTCAGGAGGTATATGAACTGGATACAAAGGAGTTTTTTTATAGAATAGGAGGCGAGGTTATTTTCAGGAATGCTTTTGTAGTACGAGCAGGACTATGGGAAGGAGGACTTGCTGTAGGAGGCGGATTGAGGTACGGAAAATTTTTCTTTGATTATGCATTTATCCCTTGGCAAGATGGGTCTCATATTGTTTCTACAGAGATAAAATTTTGAGTCCCGAAGTATCGCGTAAAATAATTAATCTTGTAGCGTTGTTAATACCAATAGTATACTACAACCTATCTAAGAACGATGCAATTTTACTCCTTGGAGTTGTTACCATAGGATTTGTAGTGGTTGATGCTTTAAGACTGAGAATAGGTCCATTTAAAACGTTGTTTATAATTGTTTTTGGTTCAATGTTAAGAAAAAAAGAGTTGAAAGGATTTACTGGAGCTACTTATCTCATGATAGGAGCTTTACTTTCTGCTCTTTTCTTTACTAAATATATATTCATTACTGCACTCTCTTTTGCAATAGTAGGAGATACCTTTGCAGCAATTACTGGACAGGTTGTGGGAAAAATTAAAATAGGTAGGAAAACTTTGGAAGGAAGTATTGCGGGATTGATCAGTTGTATTATAGTGGTGTTTGTTGTTAGTAAACTTGCAAATCATGAATTCCCGATTATAATAGGAATTATAGGAGCAGTGGTAGCATCAATTGTAGAGATGTTGCCAATAGATTTAAACGATAATGTGGTAATACCTCTTGCTTCAGGTGCTGTAATGGAATTATGGAGAATAATTTTCAAATGAATTTTTAAAAAGGAGGAAATCATGAATAAAATGCTTTTAGGAATAATAGGTATAATCTTTTTCGCGCACGCTGATGTAATAAAAGAAGCAAGAAGACTCGCAGTTAATGACTCAGTAGCTTATGCTATACAGCTTTTAACAGATTCTTTGAAGAAAGAACATACACTCAAAAGGAGGTTTGAATTATGGCTGGAACAAGGAGATCTGCTTTTTCAGTATGCAAAAGGTTACAAAGACGCTGCGGAAGTTTACGCAAGTATGATAGAATTTTACAAGGGGAAGCGTGAATTTTTGAAAAACCTCTATTATAGAGCAGGTATTGCTTATGAATTGGCAGAGGATTTTAAAAAGGCAGCAGAATTTTATGAAAAGCAGGTTATAGAATTTCCAAATTCTCCTTTTAAAGATGATGCATTGTCTGCAATAGAAAGATGTTTCAAAAAGAACTACGAAGAGGTAGTAGCAAAGGTTGATGGATACCCGATTACAAGACTTGAGCTTGATGAGTATATAGAAAGCATGCCTCCATTTAAAAAAAAGAAGTATCAATCTTATGAGAAGAAAAAAGAGCTTCTTGAAAAAATGATATTTGATAGACTTATGTATCTTGAGGCAATGAAGAGGATGGCCCTTAAGGATAGTGTATCTGTAGAATGTTTTAAGGGAAAGATAGTTAACATAAAAATTCCCTTTGTGTGTCAAAAAAATGATTTGATTGAAAGGTTAGAGAAGGCGGAAGACAATATTCTTTTTAGAAAGTTGTATGAATATGAAATTACTTCCAAGGTTTCTGTAACTGAAAAGGAGATAAAAAACTATTATAAAACACACCGTGAAGAATTTAAAATACCGAAAAGGTATACATATAGAGAGATTCTTGTAAAAGACAGTTTAAAACTTGATACAGTACTTACTATGTTGGACAGTCTTCCATTTGATTCAGTGGCAAAGATTTATTCAGAAGCTTATACACGAAACAATGGAGGATTGGTGTCGAAGAGGTGGGAGACAAATATTCCAGAGAAGGTAAGGAAAATAATAGCATCTTTGAAGGTAGGAAGCATCAGTAAACCTATTCATACTTCAAATGGATATTTAATAATTAAACTTGAAAAGGTTTATAAACCTACTTACAGACGATTTGAAGAAGTAAAAGAACATATAAAACATAAGTTGCAATATGAAAAAACTGAAAAAAGATACAATGAAGTGGTTGAAAGATACAAAAGAAGTGTTCCTATAGATACTACCTTTAGAAAGGATACTATAGGAATAGTAAATGGTTATGTAATTACTCAAAAGGATTTTGAAAAAAAATTGTTGGAATATCCTGATTATGCAAGAGAAAGTTATAAAAAGGATCCTGGAAGGCATAAGTTAATAGAAAATTTAATATTCACACGTATTTTAAAGTTTCAAGTTGCCAATACTAAGGTGTATATGAATGATTCTATTCAACAGAGATTATATCGTCGTAAAAAAGAGATACTAATCAACTTTTTAAGGGATGAGGAAATAAATAAAAAACTCCAAGTAAGTGATGAAGAAGTAGAAGACTATTATAAAAAGCATAGAAAAGAATTTTATGTTCCTGCAAAGGTAAAGCTTAGGGAAATGTTTTTTACCTCAAAAGATACTGCAGAGAAAGTATATCAATTGCTAAAACAGGGATTACCATTTGATTCTCTTGCTCGTGAGTATTCAGAAGCAGTCTCCTCTAAGAAAGGAGGATATGTTGGTTATATTACGATGAAGGATAAAGATAAATATCCTTATGTAAAGCAGGCCTTTAAACTAAAAGAAGGAGAGTTTAGTAAACCTATTAAATTAGGAGATGGATACTATATATTGTTTGTGGAGACAAAAAAGAAAGGATATCAAAGAACATTAGAACAGGCGAAAAGCGAAATAGAATTTAAGTTAAAAAGGGAAAAAAGAAAAGCACTTGAAGCACAACTCAAAGGGAGGTTATTTTCTTCAGCACACGTTGAAATATACTTGAAACCAGAAAAAGATACTTTGACAAAATAAAAAAACTGTATATTATTTAAAATAAGCCGGGGTGGCGGAATGGGCAGACGCTGCGGACTTAAAATCCGCTGGGGGTTTCCCCGTGCCGGTTCGAGTCCGGCCCCCGGCATTGAGAAGTTTTGAAAGAGTAGTTGGTATAGAGTTTAAAAATAAGGCTCTTCTTGAAGCAGTGTTAACCCATCCATCATGCGGAGAAAATCGGTTTTATGAAAAAATGGAATTTCTTGGTGATTCAGTACATGAGCTTTTTCTTAGAGAATACGTTATAAGAAAATTTAAAGAAGGTAGAAAAAAATTAAGCTTAATAAGAGATTTCTATTCCTCTAAGAGATTTATGGCAAAGATTATAGAGAAGTCCGGGCTTTTTAAATTCTTAAAAACTTCCTCTGAAAAATTGAAGAAAAACGAATCAGTACTTGCCTCTTTTTATGAAGCATTGATAGGATATATATTTTACGATGGAGGTATAAGGAAAGCAAAAGAATTTTTTAAAAGATTTGTTGCATCTGCAATAAGTGAGAATGTTTCTTATAATCCCAAATCCCTCGTATTGATGAATTTTTCAGAAAGAGTAAAATTTGAAATAATTTCCAAAGAGGGTAAACCTCATGAACCTGTATTTGAGGTGGGGTTATATGTGGATAATGAGTTAAAGACAAAGGGAAAAGGAAAATCTATAAAGGAAGCAGAAGAGGATGCTTCAAGGAAATTTCTTATTTCTTTTAATACTTCCTCCAAACATTCCTGATGCATCATGTGCCCTGCATCATGTATTATCACAAGACGCGAGTGTTTTATTGCCCTTTTAAAGGAATTTCCTATTTTAAGAGAAGATGCCAAATCTTTATTACCCCATAGGAGAAGTACTGGACATTCTATTTGGTAGAGAATGGAATCAATAGGATAAAAGGTAAACATATCTTGGGTAATTCTTGCAGATATCAATCTTTGTTTGATACTTCCAAATTGATATGTATATACTTCATTCAAAAATTCCCAATTTACTTTGTCTTTTTTATAGAGAGCATGTGAAAACATATAAAGTAGTATAGATTTGGGCAAAAAAAGGGCAATAGGATACACAACTTTGGAATAACGGGCTATATCCAAAAGTAATCCTGCAAAAGAGTCAAAAAATTCTTTGGTTCCTACAGCCCCCATAAGTATTAATTTTTCTACTTTCTTTGGATACTTTGCTGCCATTACTGCAGAAATTTGTCCTCCCATTGAATGTCCCAAAAGATAAAATTTTTTTATATGTAGAGTATCAAGAAGTTTCATAATTATACTGATTACTGAGTCCACATAGTAGTTAGAATAGAAGGATTTTGAGGACCTTCCATGACCAGGTAAATCGAAAAGTAATATTTGGTAATCCTTCACTAAACTGTCTGATATTTCCTTAAACATCTCTGCATTTGCAAGCCATCCATGAATCATCACAATGATTTTATTTTTTTCTTCTCCCTTTATTTGATAAAAAATTTCTGTATTTTCGCTTATTCTTAGGAATTCAAGAAACAGTAAAAGTATCACTTGCCCAGCATTCCTTTTAAATCCATTATGGTAGCTTGATCAGATATTATTACCTTTACATCGTCTGCAAGTTTATCTACATAAAGGTACTTTATGTATTCTGGATGTTTCCTTAATTCTCTACTTACAATTGCTATTGCTTTTGCTTTACCTTCTGCTTCTATTGCTTTTCTCTCTGCTTCTTTTCTTTCCTTTTCTAATACATACTCCATTCTTTCTGCTTCCTGTTGAGCTATTTGTTTTTCTTCAATTGCTTTTGCAAATTCCTCGGTAAATCTCACGTCTCTAAGAACCACTCCGTCAATTATAAAACCATCTGGTTCAAGAAGTTTTTTTATCTTTCGGTTAATTTCATTTTGTATTTCCTCTCTTTTATTTGAATAAATATCCATTATTCCATATCCTGATACTGTAAGTCTTGCAATGGAACGTATTGCAGGTCTTATTACCTTCTCTTCATAATCAGGACCTATTTTTTGGTGAATTTCAAATACTCTACTGGGATCTAATCTATACCAACATGTAATGTCAAGCCCCACTTTTAGTCCTTCCTTTGTAGGTGACCATAAAGCATCGTCTACCCCTTTTCTTTTTCCTTCTCCAGGACTTCCTGACATGGTATATTCTTGCCTTCTTAAATCATAAAGAGCGCTTTGAGTAATAATCGGTGGTATAATGTTTACTCCCGCTCTGTATACACTGAACTTCTTTGGGATTATCCAAAATACTACTAAAGCATGTCCTACAGGTACTACTCGTATTGAAGAAATGAAAAGAATAAAGATAATTCCTGCCACAATAATGAGTATCCATGTAAGAGGCCTTACCTTGCTTATCCTTAGAATTTCATTTCCTTTTCTTACAAATACATTTTGCAATCCAAATCCAAAGATTATTAATAATGCAAAAATCACAAAAAATATAAAAATGAGAAATCCTAACATCCTACCTCCTTTGTTTTATTTATAAAAGGATACACTCGATATTTTTTAAGTCAATTTAGTTATTTCAAAAAACTTGACAAAAAAGATGTTTTTCTTATAATTTCAAGAAAGCGGACGTAGCTCATCGGGTAGAGCGCGAGCTTCCCAAGCTCGAGGTAGCGGGTTCGAGTCCCGTCGTCCGCTTTTATGGTTAACATAATTTTATATATGACAGTAGTATTTAATTGGGAGAATATGAGTTTTGAATTTTATGCCTCCCCCTCACTATTTGAAGACAGTGCAAGAATAATGGAGTTGAAAAATGAAATTCTTAATAAGGCAGATTCTATAAAGTTCAATTCAGAGTATTCTTTTGGGGACGTTGTAAGAAGGAATGAAGCAGTACTTGGACTTTTTGATTTTATTTTACAACATCCTAAGGTTATCTCCTCTAAATTTACTACTTCTGGAGAAATGGAAAATTTATATGAAATAGGAGTTAAGGAGATAGTGTATGATGAGCTTATTCCCGCAGAAGTAGGTAGAATGTTTTATCACAATGTTTTTCTTGATACTGCGTCCAGATTTGGTGCGAATGGATTTAAAATGCCGTATACTGGGCTCCTCATAGATGCACGAGGAATAGGTTTTGTACCTTCGTTCTATCCTAAGGTTATAAGTGAGGGAGGGAGATTGATATACGGAGTGGAATGTGTATTTGCTCATTCTATAAAAAAAGAAGGATTTGTGGGATATACTTATAATACCTTTGGACACTCTGTACTTCAAAGGGTGGGAGTGAATCCATTAAGGATTATTCCTGTAAAGGCTTCGGGTTGTAATTTGGTTATATCTGAAGAAGATGCTTTAACTATTCTTTCCTCCCCGGTGCTCGCTAAGTGGATTAAGGACTGTAGAATATTAATTGTAATAGATCCTCCTGTTCAAAAATAATCTAAAAGATAGGGTTATCAAAACAATCAAGAGATATCAGATGATTGAGAAAAATGATAAAATTCTTGTAGGGTGGTCAGGAGGGCCAGACTCTACTTTCTTGCTTATTACTTTATTGGAACTTCAGAAGAAAATGGGGATAGAGGTTTCGGCTTTTTATCTTAATCATATGTTAAGGGGAGAGGAATCTTTAAAAGAAGAGGAGTTCGTAAGAAGAATTGCTGAGAGAAAAAAAATCTCTTTGTTCGTTATGCATTGTGATGTTAAAAAGTATTCAAAAGAAAAAAACCTCTCAACAGAGGTTGCAGCAAGAGAAGTAAGGTACAATTTGTTGGAGAAAATAAAAAAAGAAAACGGTTTTTCAAAAGTCGCTCTGGGACATACTCTTACAGATTCTATAGAATGGTTTTTTTTATCTCTTATCAGGGCAAAGTCTGTTCCCTTAATTACGGGTATTCCTCCGGTGCAGGGATGCTATATAAGACCTCTTATAGAAATTACGAGGGAAGAGATAATTCAATATCTTGAAAATAACGGAATTGAATTTTTTACTGATTCCTCCAATTTAGATGTTTCTATACCCAGAAACTATGTAAGATTGAATATAATTCCTCATTTTAAAAAATTAAATCCTTCTTTTGTAGAAAGCATGAAATCAGTGCTTTATCTTGGAGAGCGAATAAGAAACTTTTATAATAGAATAAATTTGGAAAATATGCGGGTGATAAAAGAGGATATTTGGCTTGACATTTCAAATATTTTAACCTATAATCCATTGAAAAGATTTTTTGTTTTCAAAAAGATAAAAAATGACTTAGGAAGCAGAGAAATGATGGAAATAGAGGAGATGTTACAACACGGTGTTAAATTTTTTAGAATAAATTTAAAAAGAGATGAAGGCGTAGAGAGAGCCTATAATTGGCTTGTTTTTTTTAAAGGTAAAAAGCCAAGGCTTGAAGAGAAAAAGATAAATTTGGGGGACAGGATAGAGATAGAAGGATTGGATTGGATAATTGAATGTAATGAGGTGAATAGGTATAATGTAAATTATGATGATAAAAATTACAGGGTTTACTTTGACAAAGACGATTTAGTATTTCCTCTCCTTATAAGAGGGAGAAAACCTGGTGATAGAATTTTATGTTTTGGTATGGAAAAAGAGAAAAAGATAAAGGAAATTTTTATAGAAAATAAGATACCAGCAAGATTAAGAGAACTTTGGCCTATTGTTATATCTGCAGGCAAGATAATATGGGTGCCTGGGCTTCGGAGATCAAATTATGGAGTGATAAAGGAAAATACAAAGAAAGTGGTAAAAATGGAGGTGATAAAACGTGCAGAAACGTTCCCAGTCTAATATTTTGAGGCCTCTTCTTTTTTGGATATTTATTTTCTTAGTAATATGGGGGTTTTATTTTGTTTTTTTGAGAGAAAGTGAAGAACATGAAATTACCTATACCTTTTTTACTGAGCAGTTAGAAAGAAGGAATATAGAGTCTGTAGTGATTATAGAAAAGGAGATAACAGGCATTTTTAAAAAACCAGCAGTTACTGAGGAGGGGAAACCGGTTGTAAAATTTAAAACTTTTGTACCTTTTGAAGATCCAACACTTGTGAACAGGTTGCTTGCTGCAGGGGTTCAGGTGGTTGCAAAACCAAAGTCTCCTTGGTTTGGTATACTTTTGAATGCAATTCCGTGGCTTTTACTTTTTGGTTTTTGGTTTATGCTTTTAAGACAGACACAACACGGAGCAACAAGAGCTTTTGATTTTGGAAAAAGTAGAGTAAAAATAATGACAGAAAAAAAACCCAATGTCTCTTTTAAAGATGTGGCTGGATTGGAGGAGGCAAAGGAGGAGCTTCGCGAAATAATAGAATTTCTAAAATCACCAAAGAAATTTGTGAGATTAGGAGGTAAAATTCCCAAAGGAGTTCTTTTAGTAGGACCTCCTGGAACCGGTAAAACTCTTCTTGCAAGAGCAGTGGCAGGAGAAGCAGGAGTGCCTTTTCTTTCTATTTCTGGGTCCGATTTTGTGGAACTTTTTGTAGGAGTTGGAGCAGCAAGGGTGAGGGATTTATTTGAACAGGCGAAAAAATATGCACCATGTATAATATTTATTGATGAG
>CAYQJV010000016.1:0-30987 GCA_964417925.1 uncultured bacterium
CCTTCACCTTTCCTTTAACCTTTGGAACCACCACCTCCGGAGCAATGAAAGCCCCGAGCAATAAAAATCCTGAAAAAACCTTTTTATACTCCTTAATGGCTTCTAAAAAACTTCCCATCATAGGAGAATGTAATATTTTCATACCTTATATGCCCTTTCATGTCAAATCTATTTCCCTTTCTTGTCTGGGCGAAACACATACCACATAGCTTCATTCTCCAGCAATTTTTGCAATTCTCGGAAGATTTTATAAAATTCTTAATCATCCTATTTATTTTATCTATTCTTATTCCTGTGTCAACATTACCAATCAAGGCTGTTTGGGAAATCCTCTTTGTTGGTATTTTCTATCATAAAAAAATCACCCATGACCTTTATGTTTCTTATCACCATACCCCTGAAAAACTTTATTGGGTATATGTTATGGGCCATCTGCTATCCAAACCCTTAAATTAAAAGATAACCTTCTGCAATAGTTTCCTGGAAAGTCTTTTAATTCGGGAAATGACATGTTGAGAGGAATGGGAGAGATGAAAATACCTATGAAGCTTCCTCCAAAACTTCCCGATAGGACAATCCCCTTAAGTCCTTAAAAAATATGCAAAAATTCCCCCAATGCAACTTTTATTTTTCGAACAGCCTTAGTTCTATAAAAATATTTTGATGGAGGTAATCTCTAAGGTGAACAATATAGGAGTCTTAGAAAAAGGAACCAAAGACCCCACATAATGCCACTATCCCTAAACCTCCTTCCAATAATAGATCTTGATACCCAAAAACCTCTTTCGTGACATCAGCACCATATTTATCAAGTTCAATATGTTTCTAAAATTCTTCATTTTTTTATCACCTTTACTCAAAAACATTCATTCCAAAGTTGCACCAAAATTAAAATAGTTCTTTCTAAACCGCTGAAAATTTAGTATCTTCATTTCTCGTTTTCTATTTACCAAATGTTATAAGCATTGTATTGAGACATTTAAAGAACTTCCACCTTATCTCAAAATCACTACCTTTTCTGTTCTTTCAAATCCCTTACCCTGTATCTTGATGAAGTATACTCCAGAAGGAAGTAATTTCCCCGTTTCATCTTTTTTATCCCATATAATAAAAGAGCAATTATGTGTTTTAAAAGTTCTTACCCGTTTTCCTACCGCATCATAAATTATAACTGTTGAAGTTTTATTAATAGGTATATATATATTCCCATTTTTTAAAATCTGAATTGTGTTTTTTTCGTTTCTCTCTCTTATAATCCCTGTGGTTTCTTCAGTATGAGATAAGTAGATTTTATCTTCTCCTCTTTTCCCTAACACCAGCCACACCCTGCCCTTTGGATCAATACCTCCTCTATAACCCGAGTATCCAGAAATACTGTCTACTTCGCTCCACTTTCCATCTTCCCAATATTTATATATAGTTATATAACTGGTATCATTCTCTTCTATTTCCTTTTTTATCCATACCATAGTCAGTCGATTATTACCATCTGCATATAACCCAAAGTTTGGTATTTCTATCCCTTCTTCATCTATTTTCCACACCACTTGAGGTTCCTCCCACTCCTCTCCATTAAACCTTCTTACATCAATCTCTATGCTATCTCCATCCCTTAAACAATACACTGCCCATACATTTCCCTCCCTATCAGCACATAAACCAATTTCAGCATTCGCTATCCATACCGTATCACTCCATACAGGCTCACCCTTTATTAATTTTCCATGCATCGTATAGGTAGAAATTTCCCCATAGGTATAATAATATACCACTGCTACCCACACATTCCCATCCCTATCCGTAATAGCAGAACTCACCCATTGACTATAATATTCTACAAACTGTGTAAGATAAAATGGACCCTTCCACTCATTTCCATTGTAATAATAATAAAAAATACACTCAAATTCACATGGATGCATAAACACCCATACATTTCCAGCACTATCTGCTGTAAAGCGTCCGAGATGCCCCCACCCTATCACTTCTGGATAATACTTTTTGTCTTCAATAAAGTTATATCTTGCTGCCTCAGTCTGGTGAGTCCAGTCATCACAAAAAATAAACCACAGGTTTCCATCCCTGTCAGGCAGAGGACCCCCTACATACGGCCATCCCCTTACAACCTCCTCCCATATGTTTTTCTCCTCATTGTAGACTGCAATACACCCCATAGGCCACCTTCCACCAGTATCCACATCCACCGCGCACCAGAACCTGTGCCAAATTGGGTCTGTAACAGGCATGATAGCAGTAACTGCTGTATCTATTACTCCATCTCTTAATTGGACTACAAGAGGTTCTGGTTCTGTCCATATCCCTGCATATAGGATACATGGTAAAAACAGTAAAATCCTTTTCATAATCACCTCCATGGAGGGGGATAATATCCCCCCTCCGTTTTATCTTAAAATCATTACCTTTTCTGTCTTTTTAAACCCTTTCCCTTGCATTCTTATAAAATACACTCCTGCTGAAACCGATCTTCCTGTATCATCTTTCTTATTCCATATAATCCTGTATTCACCTGGCTCTTTAACTTCTGAAACAATTGTCTTTATCTTCTGTCCTGCAGAGTTATAGATAACTATTTCTACTTTTGACTTTTCTGCAACAGAGTAATTAATTGTGAAAACATCAAAATCATATGTGCAAGAAAAATTCCATGCGAATTTTTTCTTTTCTTCTTCACTTCCCATTGCATATGCTCCTACATTACATACTCCCTCATAAGGCTTGATAACCACATCCTGGGGATCGTCTGGATGAGCATCCCATCTTACCACAGTAACATACAATTCTCCAGGAGAATTACAGTGGACTGTAAAATGTGCCTTTCCATTATAATCGGTTAATCCTAAATAATGCACATCCTGAGGTTTATACAAACATACCCTTGCAGAAGGAACAGGCTGTCCATCTATGGTATATACTTCTACAGTAAAAGGCACATCCTCTCCTGCTGGTATGCATGCAGGATGATATACCACAGGTTCTTCTGGAGTTCTATTCCAGTGAGCAAGAGAGGGGTCACCAATCCAGTAATACATCCTTATGTTTGCCCTTGTGTCCCCTCTATCATCATCTCCAAATGCAGCAAGTATTTCAGTCTTTGCCCTATCTATTGCCCATCCCACAACAAGGCATTCCCCGGTTAAGTATCTGAATAAAGAATGATCAAAGATATGATTGCGGTATCTCTCACTTGGTCTTGATGCTCCCAGTGCTCCGGTTCCTCCTATTATTCTTTCCTCTGCATAAACCTTTCTTTTGGCTCTTGTCCATGCTTCAACCATCACCTCAACTGGCTGGTGAGTATCTTCATCATCTGCTACAATGCATCCATTGGAACAGCATATATTAAATACCAGAGGACACCAGTTATCATTTTCTAAACTCCATATGTCTTGCGTTGTCCATGATTCATTTGCTAAGTTCCATATAGCCCACTCGGTCCATAATCCATGTCCCCTGTAATTAAGTATACCTATCCCTCCCGTATCCTCTAATACATCTATTATATCCGAATTCCTTGCCTCATCACCATACAATGTATGGTATGGATAATTAAAAAGAAAAAGACATCCCTCACGTATCTCTTCTTTATTTTTTATGTAAGTGTCCGTGGGATCCCGAAGAGGATTATACCATGCAACAAGTCCCACATCGTTTGTCTTCCAGTTATCAGGAGGCGTCCTTTCATAAGCATACGTTTTCTCAAGAAAGGTTTCAACATCACCATACCATATCTCTCTTGGACACCATCTCCCAAGCCGAACATCTGCATAAAACTCATCATCACCACGCACAAGCTGATACCAGAAATCAGACCAGGTAATGTAAGAGGAAGTGTCTCCAGGAGTAGGGTCAGGATAATCGGTATACCCATCATATGTTGGAATCAGTTCATCACTTCCAATTTGCTTATAAGGATTTTTTCTTGGTCCTATTACCGGAGCATCCCCTATGAAAAGCACATAAAAAAGATGCACAAATCCAGGATCCACATTAGAAGGAATATCCCATGCATAAAGAGATGGATTGTATAATGCAGAAGAGATGAAGTTCTTTATCTGTTGTTTATCATTTTCATCATATGCTCCCACAATATCTGATAGTTTCTTCATTCCAACTATATATCCCTGTTTTTGTTTCCAGAAGATAAAATCCGAAAGTTCGTCATAATAATTTTCATAATATTCGTCTGCAGCAATTATGAGATATCCTGCCCTGGAAACAAGTTCCAGAGGAACTGCTCCTCCCCATCTTGGAGGTGATGGAACAACACCCTCGTATCCTACTATTCCATGATAGGAGTTTTCCTCCTCAGGAAGAAAATAATAAGAAGGGTATCCTGGTAACTGATTTCTTGGGTCTATCCCTGAAAATTCAAAATTTATAGTGATCTCTTTACATACTTTTAACTCAGTGGTAACAGGGTTATGCTGGAATGGAAAGATTATACCATTGAATACCCTTATACTCGTGAAAATTCCAGGAGGACCTGTTTCTACAAACTTCCCCGGATAAAACTCATCCAGTTGATATATTACTGTGTCCATTTCAAAACTTTTTTCTTGAGGAAACACATAATCCACGGAGTCAGTCTCTGGAGGTTGGGTGGGGAATATTCTGTATCCTCTAAAAATTACTTCTTCTTTTGTTACAATGGATGGAGTAACTCCTGAAGTGGGATTCATTGCGAATATCTTTCCTATAATCGGAAGCTCAGGCTTTCCTACATCAGGTGTGTGTCCATATACCTCAGGAACTCTTATCCTTTGATATGTTATACCGTTCACTACAGTATCCTCCTTGTAGAATCCGTGAAGCACCAGTTGAACTGTAATACCAGAGGGTCCTGCGGAAAGCACATTAAAAGATGGAGGACTACCTTCTGGATAATCATCAAGGGGAACCCACTGAGCACCTATCAGAAAGGAAGGAATATTACCCTCAGGAGGTTTTTACATGTTTTTAACATGCCAACCTCCTTTTTTTAAAATATACAAAATTTTTCACCTTTGTCAAGGTTTTGTGGGGAGAGTGTTCGAAAAATCCTCATTGCTGGTATTTTCTATCATGAAAAAATCACCCATGACCTTTATGTTTCTTATCACCATACTCCTGAAAAACTTTATTGGGTATATGTCATGGGCCATCTGCTATCCAAACCCTTAAATTAAAAGATAACCTTCTGCAATAGTTTCCTGGAAAGTCTTTTAATTCGGGAAATGACATGTTGAGAGGAATGGGAGAGATGAAAATACCTATGAAGCTTCCTCCAAAACTTCCCGATAGGACAATCCCCTTAAGTCCTTAAAAAATATGCAAAAATTCCCCCAATGCAACTTTTATTTTTCGAACAGCCTCTTAAGGGGGGTTGACATTTAGTATTTTTCAGGTTAAAATTGAAAGATGAAAATATTGATAGTGGAAGATGATGTAACTTTTGGAAGTCTTATAAAAATGAGTTTAGAAGAACATTTCCAAAATGCACAGGTAACTCATGTAATCTCTGCAGAACAGGCTGAAGTATGGCTTTCTTCAAACAAACCTGATTTAGTAATTGCAGATGTAAATTTACCTTGGAAAAGTGGAATAATACTTGCAAGAATTGTGAAAAAGCTTTACCCAGACACAGGTATAATTATGATGACAGGAATAAATCACATCACATCTGAGGAACTTAAAAAATACAGTTTTGTTGGATTTTTGAAAAAGCCTTTTGACGTTAAAAAGTTAACAGAAATGATAGAAAACTTTTTAAGAAAGAAAACTGAAAAAATCATTGGTAGAGTTGAAGTTTCAAGTATTGTGGATATTTTACAACTTTATGCAATGGAAAGAAAAAAAATATGTGTAAGGGTTAAAAAAAACAATATAGAGGGGAAAGTTTACATGGATAAAGGGAAAATACTCCATGCGGAATTAGGGAATAAACAAGGGAGGGAAGCATTAAAAGAAATAATCCTCCTCAAAGGAGGAACTATTGAGACCTTTGAAGAATCCCCTTCACAAACTACGATTGATGAATCTACCGATGCAGTGCTTATAGATGCACTTAGGGAAATAGATGAAGTTTCTAAGGAAAATCTGTAATTATTCTGTTAGTTCTTTTATAAGCTCCTCCTTATTCACTACCCCTGCTCCTACTACTTTATCTGCTGCTCCATAGGTTACATAAATTTCATCTTTGTAAAACACAGCTCCTTGAATAAATACCACATTCTCTACATCTCCGTATATTTCATACTCTTCTTCAGGTTCAAGCAGAGGATAAGGAAGAATTTTAATGGGTTTTAAAGTCTCTTTATCTAATAAGGCTACCTTTACCATATACCTGTTTTTTAACAGGTCCTTTGTGTGATAGAAAAATATAAATCCTTTCTCCGTTTTTAAAGGAGGTGCTCCTGCCCCTATTTTTTCATTCTCTCCTGCTCTTATCAAAACATCTCCTCCTTTTTTAATATAATCGTCCCAGAAATCCGGAACCGGAGATAAAAGTTCTTCTATGTTTTTAAAAAATACAATATGAATATCGGGCATCAATCTGTGGATAAAAGCTATTTTATCTTTTGATATTTCTACTATTACGCAATTTTTATCATCCCTATCAGGACCAACTTTATATTTTTTTATTACTTCAAAATCACCATCTTTAAAATTAAGTATTGCAAGCCCTATCCTACTGTTTTCAGGTGAGAAAGCAGGTTTTACAAGGTCAGAGTATGTAAGAATGTATTTACCATGCACTATCTGAATTCTTGGATCTTCTACACCAAAAGGATGTGCTGTACCAGGTCCTCCTTCTATCAATATCTTAACAAATCTATAATTTATCCCATCTTCACTTTTAAATAACAAGATATCTGAGTAGTAGTTTTCATATCCTCTTGATTCCTTTTTTCGATATCCCTGTTTTGCTCCTCTTGCAAAAAGATAAAACACTTCATTTATATAGATACAACCTGCATTGAAGATTGCTCCATATCCATCTACCATATCAGGCCTTATAATAGGTCCTTTCCCAATTCTTTTTATCTTGACCATTTTTCCCCTCTAAGATTTAAGTAGTTTAAAGAGTATTGCCTTTTCTATATGAAGTCTGTTTTCTGCCTGGTCCAGTACTATGGAGTGTTCAGGATCATCTATCACTTCATCTGTTATCTCCTCTCCTCTATGAGCTGGTAAACAGTGCATTACTTTGTAGCTGGGTGAAGCGTATGTTAATAAATTTCTGTTAACTTGATAAGAAGCAAAGACTCTTTTTCTTTCTTCTCTTTCATGTTCCTGCCCCATGGATGTCCATACATCGGTATATATAACTTCTGCACCTTTCACTGCTTCTACAGGATCATTTGTAATTAAAATTCTTGCTCCTGTAGTTTCTGCTATTTCTTTTGCCTTTTTTATATAGAAATCCATTGGCTCATAACCTGATGGAGATGCAACTCTTATCTCAGCACCAAGCATAGCTCCAGTTAAAAGGAGAGAATGACACACATTATTTCCATCCCCAATATAAGCCAAACAAACATTGGTTCTTCCAAACTTTTCATTGATAGTTAAAAAATCACCAAGAGTCTGACAGGGATGTTCTTTATCAGAAAGGGCATTTATAACAGGTATTGATGCATATTTTGCAAGTTCCTCAACAGTTTCATGTTTGTAGGTTCTTGCAGCTATGGCATCTACCCATCTGGAAAGATTTTGAGCTACATCCTTCACAGCCTCTCTTTCACCAAGCTTTATATCATCCTTTGCAAGATACACCACATTTCCTCCCAATTGAAACATTGCAACACTAAAAGTTACCCGAGTTCTTAATGAAGGTTTCTCAAAAACAAGCGCAAGGGTCTTTTTAGAAAGAATATTATTCTCTCTTTTTTTTAAATCTCCTGCAATGGTAAAAAGCTCTTTAATCTCACAAGCATTTAAATCAAGAATTGAAACAAGATTTTTTTTCATTCTTTCCTCCTTTGTTTTTAATCAATTATACTCATATTTAATGAAATTTGCAAGATTTTTTACTTAATGTGTTATTTGACCATAAAAAAAATAAGCGTATACTTATTCAAAAAGGAGGTAATATGAAAAAAATACTCATTATCTTTATACTCTGTATTGGAACTGCTTTTGGTACCGACACCAGAATAAATGTGATGGGAGCAGAAAATGCCTTTATCCGCGATATAGCCAATATCCATGAATTTCCGTCTGTCTCTGTAGTTTTTCCTCCTCAAGTAGTGGGCGAGTTAAAAGATACTATCTTTTTACATCAGTCAGCACTGGTTCTTATTCCTTTTGGAAGTACAGGAATGTTTGGGATCATTTTGAATAGAAAACACCTACCTTCTGCTGTTGATTCTGCTATCAATAGGTCAGGCGCTCCATTTGCACCTCACAGTTTTCATCCTTTTTTTGATGTTATCTTAGCTAAAAAATTTGGAAAAATTGCGTTGGGTATAAAATATGAAACCGGTGGTCTCAGTTATTCTGAAGACAAACCTGAAGGAGATACTCTGGATTTAAACAAAAATATAAACTTCTCTGGATATGGAGCAGGAATCTCTCTTCTCTTTTCATCCTTTTATGCAGACCTCTCTTATATATTAAGACAATCAGGTTTCGAATATAAGACATTTAGTGAAACCTATTGTAACAAAGGAGGAACTCAACACAACATCTCTCTTAGATTTTCAATACTCCCTTCAGAAGCGATTGAATTCCCTGTATTTCTTAAATACAGCACCGTGGGTACTGGATGGGAACATTTTATAAATGATTCCCTAATTGCAGATGAAACAATAGAATTCTTTTCTATTTCAGGAGGTGCAGGAGTAGTGTACCATCCCTTTGAAAATGTATCTCTGCTTTCTGCTTTAAAGTATGAAGAAAATAAAGAAAGGTATATCAGTGAGACATCGGTAGAAAAAAATGTAACATCCTTTCCTCTATTTATTTTTGCAGGAGAAACAAGAATATGGGATTGGCTTTGCGGAAGAATTGGAGTTATAAAAAGAATTTATACTGTAAAAACCACTGAAGACCAAAACATATATAACAATAAATTTTCAGTCTACGACTTAAGAACAGGTCTTTCCTTTATATTAAACGACTTTCAAATAGATGTAGAACTGTCTGATGATTTTGTATTCAAAGGTCCTTTCTTCCTCAGCGGTAAGGAAAATATTGCATTAAATGCAGGAATAACATACTACTTCAAGTGAGTTATAGAGTTTTAAAATATTTAAATGCAAACATCACAACACTACTTATTATTCCAACTGAAAAATTATCATCCAGACCTAAGGAGAAAAGTTCAGCAAGCGCTGCAGTAATTGCTCCTGCAAACACAATAACAAGATCTATCCCCAAAATAGTTGAAATAATATAACCTGAAGCAAGGGACCCTGTAAAGTAGGACAGGGTCCCTTCAAGAGTTCTTCTCCCTATGAGTTTTTTCTTTCCGAATCTAAGACCAAAAATTTTAGAAAACAAATCTCCAAATATAAGAAAAGAAAGGGACAGAAATGCAATATCAGGAGGGAATATCAAAAGAACAGCAAACGAAGCAATGAGGAAAAACGTCATAGAAGAGAACTTCTTTGCTTCGCTTTTTTTAAAAATATACTTTAAATTCTTGACAAGAACTCTATTAACATCTCTATGCACCAATCTTGAAACATCGGCTATAAGAAAAACAAGGGTAACCATTCCAACGATTAAAAGAATAGTGGTTTTACCAAATATAAGATATAACACAATAAACAGCACTGCAGCAGGTCTTATCCATACTCTCCACCATTTTATCTCTATATCAGGATGTATTACATACATTCTTTTTCTTATAATATTGTAGATATTAACTCCTAAAAGGAAAACTACAAGAGAAGCAGCAAAAAGGGATGGAAATTCTTTACCACCATAAAAAAGAATCGTATAAAATAGGATAGGCAGAACTATTAATCCAATAAATTCGCCTATTCTTGCTACATAGGTAAGCGTAATTACAATAATTCCAAGGATCAATAAAACTTCCAAAGGGATCCTCTGCTGATAAATCATTACTCCTATTAAATAAAGTAACACTCCTGTTGCAGTAGCTGCTCCCTGGCCCCCTCTAAATTTTAGATAAAATGGAAAAATATGTCCTATAATTGCAGAAAACACAGGAATCATGATAAAATATTTTTCAAGATTGAAAAACTGAACAGCAATGTAAAATACAATAAGTCCTTTGGTAAGATCAAATAAACCAGTAATTAACCCAGGTATTATCCCAAGCACTGCTATTGCATTAATAGTACCTGCATTACCATCCCCATAATGTCTTATATCTATTCCTCTAAGTATCTTTCCAAGAAAGTAAGAAGGAGATATACTTCCTATTAAATAAGAAACTACACTACTTAATAAAATGTGCATAGATTTTTATACTCCAAAATTGAATTTTGTCAAGTTTTAATATTCCTTTGCCTCCTCCTCCCCTCTAAGTACTCTTAATGCTCCCATGGCAAGAGCCCTCATCTCATCTCCACCAGGATAGACAAAAACAGGTGCAATAAAGGAAACTCTTTCTTTAATCCAATTCACAAACATCTCGCTATACGCAAGTCCTCCACTTATTACAATAGCATCCACATCTCCTGCTAAAACCGCAGAAAGTGCTCCTATTTCCTTTGCCACCTGATATGCCATTGCCTTGTATACCTCCTCTGCCTTCTTATCCCCATTCTTAACTCTTTCTTCAACTTCTCTCATATCATTAGTTCCAAGATATGCTACTACTCCACCTTTTCCTGCAAGTTTCTTTTTCAACTCCTCTTTTGTATACTTACCTGATAGAGCAAGCTGAATTAAATCCCAAGCAGGAAGCCCACCTGCTCTTTCTGGTGCAAAAGGGCCATCTCCATTTAAAGCATTGTTTACATCCACAACCCTTCCTTTTTTATGAGCCCCCACAGAAATTCCACCTCCAAGATGACATACAATAAGATTTACTTCTTCATATTTTTTGCCGAGTTCCTCTGCTGCTTTTCTCGCCGTACATTTCTGATTCAAAGCATGAAAGATACTTCTTCTTGTAATCTCTGGAAGACCTGAATATTTTGCAATTGCATCCATTTCATCCACTACTACTGGATCAACAATATAGGCAGGAATATTCAAAGGAGATGCAATCGCATGGGCTATAATTCCTCCAAGGTTGGAAGCGTGTTCTCCCTGTCTTCCCTCTCTTAAATCCTCAAGCATCTTTTCATTAACAATATATGTACCTCCTTCTATGGGTCTAAGTAATCCTCCTCTTCCAACCACTGCAGAAAGAGTTTCAAGTTCTATACCTTTTTCTTTAAGAATATCAAGAATTGCCTGTTTTCTAAATTCGTATTGCTCTATAATTTTCCCATATTTTGCTATTTCTTCTGAAGGGTGAAAAATATTTACAGAAAAAACCTCCTCTTCATCATCAAAAACTGCAATCTTTGTGGAAGTAGAACCAGGATTTACAACAAGTATTCTATACTCCATCCATCCTCCTTTTTAAATAAGGATATACTAAAAAAAGAAGATGTCAAAACACAATCAATATTAAGAACCTTATAGAACTCTTGTCCGCAGTAAATGCGGAGGAAAACCCTAATATTGAAAAGAATGAACTGCCTCCTCTTATTTCTATCAACAACATCCAATATCCTACTCCTACTCCCATTGCACCTCCACCCCAAATAATGACCGTATCTCAGCAGTTAAATATAAATTTAATAAAGAATGCACTAAAAACAGCAAACAAGATAAAAACATCTGAAAGCAGGTAAGATCTGGTTATTAAGAACTCCAAGCGGTGGAAATAGAAATAAAAGGTGAAGTTGTTGTAATTGCAGTAATCCAATTCAATCCTTTTGATGGTCCGGTACTCCCAATAGGATACAAACCAAGGACATTCCAAACCTCCCTCAGCTTACAACAACCTTAAAAACACTTGAAGAAGTAGTATCAAATCTGAATGTCTTAGAAGGTGTAGAGTATAGCACCTGAAATAAGCTGGGCAGTTTCCTATTGCATATAAAGGAAAATAGTTGCTTATATGAAAATATACTACGATGGTATTCATATAGTTCCTGATTACATAGCAACACAGGAAATGGAGTATTATGGCAGATAGTTTCTCAATTATTTTATAATCATGGATAAAATGGACTGTATATTTCAAAAATCTTCATTCTGTAACTCCATAGAGTAGAATCAAGATATATGGCATCTGTAACAGGCAATGGATCAAGGTTACCTCCAAGGAATCTTTCTGTGAAAAATGTATCTCTATTGATTATGTAGTAATGCCAACAGTCAATTCCCGATTCATCAATGGCCATTCCTGCTACTATTGAACTTACGCAATGTCCCTAACTTGTCCTATATCCATTGGTAGATTCAAAGGTAAATATTATATCGGGTTGTTTTTTGAATTATATTTATCTATCATCTCCTGTACTTTGTCATCAATAGTCTCCTCCATACTTCCATTATAAAGTTCTGCATTTAGTCTTATATAATCTGCCTCTCCAAGAAATTCTGCAGATTCTTGATTTGCCTCAAAAAAATCTGGATTTGTATTAAACGAGACAACGTAAGATGAATACCTAAGTCGCGCGTTGCATAACCCAGTGTTCCGCCGAGATAAAGTTCATCATTAGGATGAGCACCTATCCACATTATCTCCTTCGCATTATTTAGATTTTCTAAAAGACAATTTTTAACTTCTACCTGCCCAGACCCATAAATAACGGATATCATTTTTCACCTCCTATGTATATTATTTAATTCTTTTAAGTCAAAAATCCACAAAGACAAAAAACTATTCACATAATCTTTTCTCCCTTTCACAATAAATAACAAAATTTCCGATAAGAAGATAACTCTAAACTACTCATTCTGCCCGAGGATGGGCTTTTTTGTATACTTCTTTAAGGTGCTTCAAACTCACATGGGTATATATTTCAGTAGTTGCAATTGATGCATGCCCCAGCATTTCCTGAACAGCCCTAATGTCTGCCCCTCTTTCAATCATATGCGTAGCAAATGAATGCCTTAACACATGGGGATTTTTGGCTGAAGCTTCTTTTAATCCTTCCAAATAAAATTCAACTATCCTTCTTATTAACCTATCATTTAGTTTTTCCTTTCTTTTACCTTTTAGCAAATATCCATGTGTAATTTTCTCTTCCTCTATGTATTCTTTTAGTGCTTCTTCTGCTTTTTCACCGAAGGGAACAATTCTTTGTTTTTTCCCTTTCCCCTTTTTTATTTTTATAGTTTTATTTCTCATGTTTATATCCTCAATCCTGAGTTCTGCAAGTTCACCAACTCTTAGCCCACATCCATATAAAAGTTCAAATATAACTCTATCTCTTTTATTTTCAAACCTTTTTGAAAACAACTCATTTATATTTTTCTGTGTCAACACTGCAGGAAGTTTTCTCGAAAGTCTTGGTGTTTTAACAAGTCTTGCAGGATTGCTCTGCAATACACCTTCTTTGCAAAGAAATTTGAAAAAAGATTTTAAAGATGAAAGTCTCCTTGCCATCGTTCTTCTCTCATAACCGAGCCTAAATAGAAATCCAAGGTAATTCCTTATATCTTCTCTGTCTATATCTTTTAATGTTTTATTTGTATACAGTATAAGGTAATCTTTAAATCCTTCAAGATCTTTTTTATATGCTCTTATCGTATTTTCTGAATATCTCTTTACCTTTGAAAGATAAGACAGAAAATTACTTATCTCCTTCTGCATAATATTTTTTACACTTTATACAGTAAAATTTTTTACCCTTTCTTAGCATTGGTGTATTGCATAAAGGACATTTAACATCGGTGGGAATCTTATCGGAAAAGAAATTACATTTATCATTGGAACATTTATAATATATCTTCTTCTTTTTACTTCTTATTTCATATACAGGACTACCACATAGGGGACATGGTATTTCTATTGTATAAGGCCGTGTATATTTGCAGGATGGAAAGGAAGAACATGCAATGAATCTTCCAAATCTTCCCCATTTTATCACTAAGGGGCTTCCACATAAAGGGCATTTTTCATTTATATAATCTGCATGATTTTCCTTTAAAAGAGGAATTTCCTTTTCAAATTTTTCAAGATCTTTTGAAAAAGAGCCGTAAAACTCTCTTACAACATCCTGCCATTTTTTATTTCCTTCTGCCACATCATCCAGGGATTCCTCCATTTTTCTTGTAAATGAAAGATTAAATAAATCTTCAAATCGTGGAATAAGTATCTCTGCAACTTTTATTCCCAAAGGAGTTGGTACTATTTTTCCTTCTTTCTTTTCTACATAGTTTCTCTCAAACAGTGTTGATATTATTGGAGCATAAGTTGATGGCCTTCCTATGCCATGCTGTTCAAGTTTTTTCACCAAGGATGCCTCAGTATATCTTGGAGGAGGCTGAGTGTATCTTTTTTCCCATCTAACATCAACTATTTTTACATTTCCAACCCCTCTTAAATCTGGAATTTCATAATCTGTTTCTCTTTTTTCTTTTACAAAAACTTTCTCAAAACCCTCAAAAACCTTTTTTAAAGATTTTGCTGAAAAATAAAAGTTCTCCACCTTTAATATTACTTTTCTTTCTTCATACTCTGAATCCTGCATTTGAGAAGCAAGGTATCTTCTGTATATTAAATCATACAGTTTATACTGTTCAGGCAAAAGAAAATTCTTTACTCTTTCAGGAACTCTATCCATAGAGGTCGGTCTAATCGCTTCATGTGCTCCTTGAGTCTGTTTTTTATCCTTATAAATTCTTTTTTGAAAAGGAAGAAAACTTTCTCCAAAATTTTCCTTAATAAATTTTCTGGTTTGCTCAATAAAGTTATCATTCACTCTTACAGAATCTGTTCTCATATATGTTATAAGTCCTACTGCTCCTTCATCTATTTCAACTCCTTCAAAAAGTCTTTGAGCAATATTCATCGTTTGCTTTGGAGAAAATCCAAGAAACAGTGATGAATCCTGCTGTAGGGTGGAAGTAATATAGGGTGGATAAGGAGAAAATTTTTTGCACTTTTTAGCAAATTCAACCACATCTGCAATATTTGCCTTTTTTAAAATATCTACAATCTCTGTGTATTCTTCTTCTGAAAATCTATCTTTCTTTTTCTCGTCTACCATGAAGAGTTCGGCAGGAAATCTTTTACCATCTTTTTCAACTATAATTCTGCATATCCAGTATGGAGTTCTTTTAAAGTTCTGTATCTCTTTTTCCCTTTCAACAACAATTCTTAAAGCAACAGTTTGAACCCTTCCTGCAGAGAGCCCTCGGTAAAATATCTTCCATAGTTGAGGACTAACAAGATATCCAACAAGCCTATCAAGAACTCTTCTTGCTTTATGAGCACTCACAAGATTCTCATCAATTTCTCCTGGTTCAGAAAGAGCTTTTAATATCCCTTCTTTTGTAATTTCATAGAATCTTACTCTTTTTATGCCCTCCTTTTTTATCTCTTCTGCTATATGGAATGCAATTGCTTCTCCCTCTCTATCAGGATCTGTACCTATAAAGATATAATCTGCTTTTTCTGCTTCTTCTTTTAATTTCTTTATAACATCGTTTTTCCCTCTTATTACAATGTAATGGGGAGTAAAATCATTATCAATATCAACGCCAAGTCTTGATTTTGGTAGGTCTTTTATATGTCCTTTAGAAGATATTACTCTAAACTTTCCTTCAAGCAGTCTTTTTATTGTTTTTGCCTTTGTAGGAGATTCAACTATTATAAGACTTTTCATAATTTTCAAGAAACTCCTTTATTCTTTTCATATCATCCGGCAGTTCTATCTCAAACTCCATCCATTTTCCTGTCTTAGGATGAAAAAAACCAAGTTTTGATGAATGCAAAGCCTGCCTGTCTATTAATTCAAGAAGATTTTTAAAGATATACATCTCTTTTTTGTTCTTGGGAATTGTTGCAAGTCTCCCTCCATAATCAGGGTCTCCAACAACAGGATGTCCGTAATGATAAAGATGAACCCTTATCTGATGAGTCCTTCCTGTAACAAGACGGAGTTTTAAAAAAGAAACAAAATTTGCATATACTTTCACTACCTCAAATTTCGTAACAGCCTCTCTGGAAGAAACAGGAGTAACTGCCATTTTCTTTCTATCAAGAGTATCCCTTCCTATTGGAGCGTATATCTCTCCTTTCTGCAAAGGAAATTTACCCCATGCAAATGCTACATATTCTTTGAGCATTTTCCTTTCCTCGGTCTGTTTACCAAGGGAAGTTAAAGCAGTATCTGTCTTTGCAAACACAATGAGACCTGTTGTATCCTTATCAAGTCTATGAATAACACCAGGCCTTACCTTTCCTTCAGGGCTTTTTGCAAGTCTGCAATGATAAAGTAAGGCATTTACAAGGGTTCCTCGTGAATGCCCTCTCGCAGGATGAACCACCATATTCTTTGGTTTGTTTATAACAATCACATCTTCATCCTCATAAACTATATCTAAGGGAATATCTTCAGGCACTATTTCAAACTCTTCTTCTGAAATCTCAAAATATGCTACAACTTCATCTCCTGGCTTCAATTTATAACTTGGTTTTACCTTTGCATTATTAACAAGCACATTTCCCTCTTTTATTAATTTTGAAACCTGACTTCTTGAAAGTCCTATGCCAGCCTGTACAAGATAATGATCAAGCCTTTTACCCTTCATTTTCTCCGAAACTACCCTTCTAAATTCCCTCTCTGGCAAGGATTTTCTTTTCCTCTTCTATTATACCTTTTATAATATCTATTGCTACATCAACCATATA
The DNA here is from genome assembly GCA_964417925.1 of uncultured bacterium. Lineage (GTDB taxonomy): Bacteria > Hydrothermota > Tepidihabitantia > B3-TA06 > CAYQJV01 > CAYQJV01. The sequence goes on from CAYQJV010000016.1 coordinate 16,841, forward strand.
GCTGAATTTTTCTTTTGCACAGGGTACTTTCTCAGCGGTCATCTGAACTTCTATTAATCCCTGATGTTCTGTAGCTACTACATTCATATCAACATCTGCCCTTGAATCTTCAGAATAATCAAGATCAACCAAAATCTCTCCATCAACCATTCCTACACTAATTGCTCCTATCCAGTATCTCAATGGATTTTCGGTTAGTCTTCCTTCATTCAGAAGTTTTTTAACCGCCTGTCTTAATGCGACATGCGCTGCATTTACACATAAAGTTCTTGTTCCCCCATCTGCTTGTATTACATCACAATCTATAATAAAAGTATTCTCTCCTATCTTATCAAGAGATATACATGGCCTAAGAGACCTTCCAAGAAACCGTGATATCTCAGTTGATCTTCCGTCCGGTCTTCCTCTCTTTATTTCTCTTATGGTCCTCTGTTCAGTACTTCTTGGAAGCAGAGAATATTCTGCAGTAAGCCATCCAGTTCCTGTGCCAGAAAGAAATGACGGTACTGAGGTTTCAAAACTTACAGCACACAGAACAACTGTATCTCCTGCTTTTGCAAGGCAGGATCCTTCTGCATATTTCAAATATCCTATTTCATACTCTATCCTTCTTGGTTCAAGTAAACCTCTTTTTCTCATTCCTCCTCCTGTAAAGACGCCCTTATTACATCTCCAATTGGTTCACCCAGAAAGTTTTCACCTATCTTTTTGAAGTTTGGGGAAAGATCTGTGAGATAGAAACGATAAATTGATCTTCTTTTTTCCTCCCTTAAAAGATCATTTTGAGCAAGAATATCCTTTGCCTGTTTGGCTGTTTCATACCCAGGATCAACAAGTTTCACCTCTTCTCCAAAGAATTTTTTCAAAGGTTTCTTTAACAAAGGATAGTGGGTACACCCCAGTAAAAGAGTATCAATTCCATCTTGCTTTAAAGGTAAAAGATACTCTCTTATCACCATCTCTGTTACAGGATGTTCTATCCATCCTTCTTCAACCAGGGGAACAAATAGCGGAGTACTTTTTGCAATTATTTCAACATCCTTTCTATACCTTCTTATTGCTCTTTCATATTCTCCTGCTTGTATTGTCGCAGGAGTACCTATTACCCCGATTCTATTATTTTTAGTCAACCTCACTGCTTCTTTTGCACCGGGTTCTATAACTCCAAGAACAGGAACAGATAAACTCTTTGAAAGTTCATACATGGCAACAGAAGATACAGTATGGCATGCAACTATCACCATCTTCACATTTCTTGAAAGTAAAAAACCAGCATCCTGAAATGCAAATTTTGTAATAACCTCCTTTGATTTTGTACCATAAGGAAGTCTCGCAGTGTCTCCAAGATAGACAATATCTTCGTAAGGAAGTATTTCCTTTAAAGCTCTAACAACAGAAAGCCCTCCTATCCCTGAATCAAAAACACCTATAGGCCTATTTTTTTGCAAGTTTTCTTTCATACTCCTTTAAAAACTTAATTATACCCTGGGCAATACCTTTTGCAAGTTTTTCCCTAAAAGATGCATCCCTTAAAAGCCTTTCCTCTCTTTTATTTGATATAAATGCTGTTTCAACAAGAACCGACGGCATAAAGCACCATTTTAAAACATAAAATCCTGCCTGATTTAACCCGCGGTTTCTTAAACCAGTAATCTTTGCAGTATTTTCCTGTATCAACTCTGCCAATCTTGAAGACTCAACTAAAAATTCATTCTGAGCAAGGTCGGTTAAGATCAAATCAATATCTGTTTTTATCTTTTCTGATTCATCGTACTTTAAGGATGCATTCTCCCTCATAGCAACCGCTCTTGCCCATGTGGTCTTTGCCTCTGCAAGAAAATAGGTCTCAAGCCCATTTGCTCCTTTTACATAAGGAGCTGCATTGCAGTGAATACTTACAAAGATATCTCCTTGGTTTTTATTTGCAAATCTTGCACGTTCTCGTAGTGAAACATATTTGTCTTTTGTTCTTGTCATCAAAACCTTATAACCTTCTTTTTCAAGATATTTTTTTACCCTTTTTGCAATATCAAGGGTAATTGTCTTTTCCTTTGTTCCTCTTGGCCCTATGGCTCCTGGATCTTTCCCTCCATGACCTGGGTCCAGAATAACCAAAAATTTCTTTTTATGTACCTCTTTTTTAAAAGAAAACTTTAAAAGACGTTTATTCTTACTTGCCTCTATTTTATAACTCTTTTTGAGTTTTATCTCTATAATTGTATTCTCAGGTAATGCTGTTATTTCAATGCTTTTTATATCCTTCAAAGGTTTTACCTTTTTTACCTTGGTTTTTGCAGATATAAGAATCTTATGCAACTTGTAAGATGGAGAGTTTATACGAAAATCTGTATCCTCATTCAACATAACAAAAAGGGCAAACTCAGAAGAATCTATCCATATTTTTTCAATCACAGGTATCTTCTTCTCTATTTTTCCTTTAAAAACATAATAGAAACATGAAACAGGAATATAAAGTCCATCTTTTTTATCCCAGTATATTTCCAATGGAAGGTGAATACCTGTATCCTCAACAACTACTGTACTGTTATCTGCTGTAAAAATATATTTTTTATCACCTATTTTTAAAATTGCCTTTTTCCTTTCATCAATCCATATGTATCTTCCATCAAAGATATCTGCAATTTTTTTAAGGGATGCATATTCTCTTCCATAAATATAAAGAGTGGGAATTTCTTTACCATTCCACGATAAAGAAAAAATGAGAAATAATACCCCTACCATCTGAACCTCTGCTTTTCTCTTTCAAGTTCCTTTCTTTTTATCTCTTCTCTTTTATCAATGAGTTTTTTACCTTTACACAATCCCAGTTCAATTTTTACATAGCCCCTGTCATTTATATATACTTTTAAAGGTATAAGAGTAAAACCCCTTCTTTGTACCTTACCTAAGAGTCTTTTTATTTCATGTTTATGCAAAAGTAGTTTCCTTTTTCTTTTTGGATCAGGAGAAAAAGCAGATGATTTCTCGTATGGAGTAATATGAACATTTAAAAGATATATCTCTCCATCCTCTATCTTTGCATATCCTTCTTTTATGGAAATATTTCCATTTTTTACAGATTTTACCTCACTTCCTTCAAGAACTATTCCAGCTTCATATCTTTCAAGAATATAATAATCATGTTCTGCCTTTCTGTTTGTTGCAATTATTTTCATTTTAAAAAGAAAAGCTAATTCCTATACCTGGTGTTATCTTATGTAGAAGAAATTTTTTATCTCCTGACACAGAGGTATAAAACAGAGGATGTATCATCAACCCCTGCTCATCTCTTGCTTTTTTTTCTTCAATGCCCAAATTTTTATAAATAAAGTGCGTTAGAACAATTTCGGTCGAAATGAATATGAGAGGATAAAAATTCCAATATTCTTCACTCTCTAACACAACTCCAACGCCTCCACTAAAACCATGAGCAAGATACGGAACGAGATAGGAAAGAAATGCAGTTGCTGGTGATATATCGTACTTTTTTGAAAGAGTATAGCCTATATAGTATCCAATCCCATGACCCAAAAGTGACCCCAAAGCACACCAGTTTGTATCTATTTCTAAATCCTCATTACACATATCCAGAGTTAAAAGTATTGATGGAATAAACTCTCCACCTATAATAGTTGTTCTTAATTCAAAAAGCGCATCCCCATAAGATAGATAATCAACATCCTTTGAGATAAAAAGAGAAATATAACTTTCTATAAGAGACAAAACCGATGCATATTTAGAATCCTCGGATTCCCAATTAACATCTTTTTCAAACAAAAGTTTCAGCATAGAATAATGATAGTAACCAAGAAGGAAATGATTAAACTTCCTCTGGTATGCTCCCATACCTACACCGTATCTCTGCCCCAAATAAAAATCAAAAAAGTTCTCAGTAACACTTACAGGAAAAATTGCCCTTGAAGAATTAAATATACCACCCCCATGAAATACTCCTTCTATTCCACCGAGAAAACTTCCATAGGCTGAACCATAACTTATATTTACACCTGAAGTTGCTGAAGTTGTCCCTATAAACCATATGAGAGGAGTAAACAAACCAAGAGCAACAAATATCGTTGCATCTCCATCATCCCCTAACAAAAATACAGGAAGAGCCCAAGAATATATGCTTAATCCAATTATAGTTTGCCCTAAAATATAACTCCCTCTTGCATTTTCAATCACACTAAACTCAACCGGTTTAGCAATAAGTTTTCTAAATTGTTCTTTGGGAAGATATACAATTTCTGCATAGTGGGGGAATTTTCCTTTTATCACATAAATACTATCTTCCAAAATAAAAACTTCAATATTTTCAGGTTTCTTCTTAAAAAGAGAAAGCAAACAAACCTTTGTTTTTCTATCTATCTTTTCTTCATACCATATCTCACTCTTTACATCTTTAATAACACATAGAAGTATAAACAACATCATTATGTTAAAGTATACCTTTATTTACATTTTTGTCAAATGAACTACCAAAGAAAATAACGCAATGTTTTAAACTACACATGACTTAAAGCATTCACAGGACATACCTTTATACAGTTTTTACACAAAATGCATAATGATGGTTCTATTTTCCATACAGGATATTCCAATCTTATTGCCTGTGTAGGACATACTGCAATACATCCACCGCATGCAGCACATACATTTTTAATGTATATTTTTTGCCTTGCATAAGAATTATATTTCTTATTTTTGGATTTTTTAAAAAAAACAAAAAACGAACTACCAAAACCTGTAATAAATGCAAGAACCGAAGAACCTATTATTTTTATAAAATCACGCCTCTTCATGTTTTTCCAGTTTAAAAAGCTTACGTATAGGTGCAGGAAACTTATTTATCAACCTGTTATAACTGTTCAGTAGTACACGATACATATGTTTTAAACTTTCTTTATAAGAAGACAGAAACTCTTCACTGAAGTCCTCTCTTTCCACAGCCTTTTTGAAAATTTCGGCTGCTTTTATACCACTTGTAACTGCATATGATATTCCTTCCCCTCCTTCAGCCAGAACAAATCTTGCAGCAGTACCTGCAACCAAAACTCTATTTGCATATGGCTTAGGATAAGGAGGAGCAATGGGTAAACATCCTACGATTTCCCGTAACATATTTCCTTTCCATATTTTTGGCCTTCTCTTAAAAAAATCTTTAAAAACTTCTTTAGCTCTATTACCCCATAGTCCAGGAACTCCTACTCCTATATTTGCTTCGGTTTCAGAACTTGGAAATATCCAGTAAAAAAATATCTGAGGAGTGTAAATAAACGCCATCTCGTATCTTGAAGGATCAACACATATACCACTCACTGTAGCAGAATAGCATGACCCAATGTTTACTGGATCAAGTCTAACATCTATTCCTGCCTTACGTGTAACATATCCTTCAACTCCGTCAGCACATAAAAGGGCTTTTGCATAAAACATCTTGCTTTGATTTTCCATTTTTACCTTTACACTAACCCCCTTGGAAGTAATTTTCACATCTTCAACAAAAGACTTTACACACACTTCACCTTTATGTTTTACAATTTCCTCTGCAAGAAACATCTCAAATCTATCACGGTATATTAGCAACATTCCATCCCTGTATCTGTTTTTAACAAATTGCTCTGGAGAGACTCCAAGATCTGTAAAAACAGACATCCTTGTCATCTCACCACATTTAACTGGATTTCCAAACTCCCTTTTCTTTTCAAATAAAATTACCTTTATACCCTGTTTGGCAAGTGTTAAAGCACCTGCAAGACCTGCAGGACCTCCACCTACTACTATTATGTCATAAACCTTTTTATCTAAGATCTATTCCTCCAGTTTCTCTTTTAATCTATTCAATCTATTTTTTAAAACACCACTATGTGGATTCTTATTTAAACCCTCTTCATAAACCTTTAGAGCATCTTCATATCTTTTAAGTTCTTCCAACAACTCTCCCATCCTCTCATAGGAAGCAATAAAATTAGGATTAAGCATAATAGAGCGTCGGTAAAATTCAAGAGCTTGATAAGGTCTACCAAACATTTCAAGACAACGAGCAATGAGGTATTTCATAACATAACTTTTAGGAAAAACCTCATTCCCTTTAAGAGAAAGACGGTATGCATCCATTATCCTTCCCTGCTTCCAGTAAAGGGAAACCAAATCTATGTAAGCCTCCATATTTCTATAATTTGCCTGTATTGACCTCTTGTAAAACTTTTCTGCTGATTTTTTATCTCCTTTTATTAAAAACGCATCTCCCATTCTTTTCCACACCTTTGATTTATCGTATCCAAAAACATATGCTTTTAAAAATTGCTCCTTAGCATCTTCAGGTTGTTCCAAACTAAGAAGCACTTCTCCTTTTAAAAGATAAGCTTCTGCAGTATGGTAGTTATGCTGAATACATACATCTATGATCTCTATTGCCTTTTTAAAATCCTGCATATACTTAAGCAATAATGCATACTCCAATAAACCATACGGAAACAAAAAGTAGTTTTTTGGATTTTTAAATGCTCCAAGTACAGAAAGAGCTTTATGATATCTCCCCAGTTTTTTTAATACCATACCATAGTTATAATAAAGTAAAGGAACATATAAACCGCTTTTTAATGCTTCCTTGTACTCCTCAGATGCAACAAAATCATTACCAGCCAAACGATAAAACTCTCCATTATAAAAATGTGCAAGAGACTCTATAACATTTTTGCCTTGGCTCATAAAAAATTTCATTTCTACCTTTTTAAAAATTAGGGCAACTATTATACCGTAAACAATATATCCTCCATAGACCAGATATTTGTTTTTCTGAAAGAAATTAAGTATAGCAATAACTATACCGATAAAAATAAATAGAAAAATGAACTGAAACCTGAATAAAATCAAAGGAGAAAGCAGAATAGGAACAAAAAGCAAAATTGAAGAAACAAACTTCTTTTCAGACACAAATCTGTATATGTTCAAACATAAAAAAACCAAAATAGATAGCAAAATACCATTTAAAGGAATAACTGCAAAAGTCCTATCCTTACCGAACAGTGAAACTCCGAGTAATAAAAAACTAAAATGATACAAAGTTTTAAAAATTATCTCCAGATATTTTTTTCTTCCTAAGATTTCCTGTATGTAATTTGTCAAGAAATACAGAACTAAAATAGATATAAACAAGACACCTGTAGCATAATCCAGTGAAAAGGAAGCAAACATTCCTAATATTCCTCCTATAAAACCAAAATCTCTGTTTTTTAAAACAAGTGAGATATTGAAAAGCAACGGTACCGCTAAAAGAACTAAAACTGCTATATAATCAAAAGGATTATGAAATAAAAAAAGATAGTTTTTAAACATCACAACAGAAAAAAGCAATGCAATAAAGACACTCCAAAAACCTGTATTAAATAGCTTAGGAAAAACCTGGCCTATCTTTTTCCAAGAAAGATTTTTTATTTTTATAATCAAAATAATATAAAAAACCGTAAGCAACAACACATAGAAAAGCGCATATCTTCTGAGTTCAGAGGTAACAATTCCTCCCTGTAAAAACACCAAGGAAAATGGATTTGGAGCAGGTGTTCTAAAAACAAAGGAAATAACAAAAGAAAAAATCAAAGGCAGAATTTTTAAAAAAATAAGAATCGCATAGATTAAAGCAAAGGAAAAAAATGAGTTCAATATATTTTTCCTTTCCCTATAAATTAAGAATGCTACAGTTAAGCCTATGATTAAAAACTCAACTTTAATCCTTGCGCACATAAAAGGAACTGCAGAACTCCACTGCACAGGATTCAAATAATATACAAAGTATGCAAAGCCCAACTGAGGTGGATATTCTAAACCCGAAGGTGACCTTATCCATAACTCCATAACCGGAATAATCAGCAATACTAAAAATACTTTAATAACTTTTTGAATAATTTTCTTTATATCTTTTTTTAAGAAAATCGTAAATACCCATCCCACAAAGAAGGCTATCAACCAGTAATAACTCAGATGATGAAATACTGTGTTTTCAATATAAGTAATGTTAACAGGAGAAAATCCTAAGAAGGGAAGTTGCAGGAAAATCAAATGCAGAATCTCTTTTAAAAAAATAATTCCTGTTAATAAAATAAAACTCTTTTCTATACCATTTTTATATTGAGAATCTCTAAGATTCATAAACCTCAGTTAATTATACTAATAAATTACATAATGTCAATCTATACTAAATTTTGGGGCAGGGAAACCCTGCCCCCTGAATTTTATTTTATGATAACTATCTTCTGGGTCTTTTTATAATTCTCTGTCTCAAACCTAATGAAGTATACGCCTTTTGGCACTCTCTTACCCTGCTCATCCTTTCGGTTCCACACCAGTCGGTTTATTCCTCCTCTGCTTTTTCTTTCTATCTTCCTTACAAGTCTTCCTGAAACATCATAGATAGAAATGCTCACCTTAGATGGACCTGGCAAGGAATAGAAGAATACCACATCCCCAATAACAGGATTTATAAGGGGATAAAAATCATATCCCAGAATCTCCTTCCCTTGAACTCCTCCATAAGAGAATGCAAGCATCTCTCCTGTGTTAAGTTCTCCCTCATACAGAACAAGCCGTAAAACACCAAAGGACACATCCACCCTTTTTATTGAAATACTTACCGAATTCTCTCCACTCGCGAGCTCAAATACATAAACACCAAAATCATCCGATACCTCCACTGTATCCTCTGTGCCATTTATACTTAAAACAACCTTACCTGATGTATCTATCCCTGTTATCTCAAGCATCAGCTTATAACTCTTATCAGAAGATATCAGAGGAATATAATATCCAACACTGTCTCCTGTATCAATATCTTTTCCATTGTATGTTCCATCCTCTCCATAAACCCGATACACAGAACCTGAAACTATATAATACTCAGGAACTGCATTCTTTACATCCTCTGTCCTTGTAACCACATAGTATGAACCATCAATATTCTCACTCCATATAAACCTTCTATCATCAGAGAGAATTCCATGGGGATAGTATCCATCTCCTCCTATTACCTCTCTTTCATAGGAAGAAGAGACAAAATCAAAGAGATAGAGAGTCACACTGTCCTCTTTTCCTATGATACATCCTGCATCCACAATCTCTGCAGTGGATAATGAGGTAGATACTGTATCCTCATCTATCCATTCATCATCTCCCACATATCCTGTTTTCTTTATCCACACACCCTCCTTTTTGCACAATAGATAGATATTTCCATTTGTAACATAAAGAGAAGGAGAGGATGCGTTTTCTATTGTCTGAATAGATGATGTTCCGTTTTCGTATTTTATGATGTATGTATTACCTGCATGAGAAAAAGCAACATGCAAAACCTTTTCTCTATCCATTACCAAAGATGGAGCAGAAATAAGAGGAAGTGAAGAAGCCCCAGTATACTGCCAGAGGCTAGATATAGTATACTGTGAAGGATTGTCAACAGCAAACCTTAAAAGATTCAAAGATGCCTGGGTATATGTTATTCCTCCTCCTATCTCCTCTTCCTTATTAGTAAAGAAGACAACATACATGGTATCATCATACATCACCTGAGAAGGCTCTCCTATTATATCTTCAAAGTATGAAACAAGAGGAACTGAACTCCAGGAACCCTGCTGTTTTACAGAATAGTAAAGAGTCTTTCTATCAGATGATACATAAAGAATGTATGGAAAGTTTCCATATCCAATGCTTACATCTTTTGCAGATGATATTACTTCTGGTTCCTGCCATGTATAACCATCTGTTGTGCTTGAATACTTTATCTCTCCATCCTTCTTATAAACCACATGAGTATTTGAACCATCGTATACTATTTTGGATGCTGTATAGGATGTGGAAAGTTTCTCTCCCTCAGCAAATGTTATGGAGAAGGGTTCTGAGACCCAGTCCCATGAGTTACCCGCAGTATCATGGGCAACAAGTTTTATCCTTGCAGCAGATGTTGGTGTCTCTGGCATGGTAAGTGTATATGTCCCATGATATGCATAATAATAAAATGTATCCTGTTCAACGATCTCTGTATCAACCGGGATCTCCTCACCAGGTGAAAGCCCCTCTGCCATCAATTCATACTCTGCTCCGTTATCCCCGGATAAGAAAACATCCACAGATGAAACTCCATACACCCCCTGGACATACCATTCTATTTCCATATCTCCACCCGGAGGTAAGGCATGTATATTTGCTATATCATCCACACAAGGTCCAATATTCCATTTATATATAGTAAAATTATTATCCGAAATATCCACATCCAGAGGTTGCATTTTTTCATCTGTTGCAATAACCCTTACTCTACAGTACTCAGAGGGTTCATCAGGTATCTCCCATGCCATGTAGTAGCATGCAGGTCCACTTGACGCAGGTATAACTCCTATGGATTTCCAGAGAGGTTCAGGATCATTAAAATTGGTGGTGTATTGCACAAAGAACCATTTCACAAGAGGATTGCTGGCACTGTATGTCCATTCCACAAAATGAACTGTTCCAACCATCCATTTCTCTCCTCCATTGGGTTGGTCCACATGTAAATTTCCTCCTCCTGATGGATTTTTAGGACCAATATAAGGCACTACAACTATCCCTCCATGGTCTCCGTCCCATTCATATTTTGCAAAATGCCCTATTCTTATAGCAAGAGCCTCTGTAGGATAAACCCCATACTCTTCATAATAATCCTGGTATATGTTTCTTGTAAAGTACTCCCATACATTATAGTTCTGACTTCTATCCCCCATATCAACCCATCCTTTCTCATCCCAGTGGTTGTAAGCATTCTTTGCATAATAAAGCCAGTGCTTTCCCCCTGCCTGATCTTTTAAGAGAACTCCTATTATCAATGCATGAGCCTTATCATACTGAGCCCAAGATATAATAGTATTTTCATCCACAGGAATAGGGTCCAGTTCCATCCTTATCCTTGGCCATAGAGAAAGCCAGCCAGTATTTGACCCACCATTATTATCCACAATAAATTGAATTGCATAAGAACCCGACATACCATCCACCTCAATTGTAGTATCCTTCCATGTAACCTCTGCATTCTCATCTCCTCCAAACACTTCCACATACCACTCATACTTATTTGGATAGCCCTCTGTTATCTTAAGTTCGTCACTGTATGCAGTAAACCAGCCCTGCTCAGAGGTATTTCTATCATCATAGGCAATTGCAAGGTTTTTAAGGGTCTTCCCATGCAAAGGAGAAAGATTAAAAACATACTCCACCCACTCTCCCTCAGGAACACTTCTTCTTGATGCCCTTATCGTATTCCCATACTGGTCAACCACCTTACCATAAAGAGGGTCAAAATAATCCCTTAACCTTGCCCAGGGAGAGCATATACCATCAAGGGATATATGCCCAGCATGCTGAGGAGACTCCTTTATATAAAATTTGCATGAAAGGAATGTGTTTTCTGTGATGGGGATATTGCAGTCATATAGTTTCATATTGCATGACCCACAACTATCACTCTCATCGTATCCTTTGAGTTTGTACATGTATTCCCCATAAGGAGTTGAGATATCCTCATCGGGTTCCTGCACCACCTGAGCTGTAATGTCTCTAACTCCACATACAGGCTGGGATAGGGAATTCCAGGGAGTATCCTCATAAGGAGGAGGGTCATCTGGCTCAAAACCTGAGTAGTTGAAAATATAAATATCTTCTTGCACATTTACTACCACAGATGCACTCACAATCCTATTGCTTTTTGTCTTCATATTAAGAGTTACCTTATGAAGTCCTGGTTTGTCAAATGTATAAACAATCTTGGGGACATCTGTAGTTATAGTAGTCTCATAATCTTTGTTTTCATAAAAAGTCCAGTTATATGCCTTAGAAGAAAGAGGAGCATTATGTGAACCCACCCATCCTGGAATAGCCTTAAACTCCACAGGTTCATACCTCAAAGGAGAAGAAGGATAACAGGTTATTTCTGCTTTTATTGAATCATAAACATGAAAAAGAGTATAGAGCCCTACCCTTGCATCCTCAAGATTATACACAAATGCTACTGTGTCTTGGTCATCATTAACATATGCAGTATCCTGGTCAGCCCCGCTACCGTGCAGATGACCACCAAGCCACACTGCAATAGGTTTATTATTCTTTAATCCAGCCTCAGAAATCTCTTTTATTTCTGCTTTACTAAAACAATACTTGCCTAAAATGGGGTAATATACTACCAATAATGGATGATGAGCCAATACAATCATTCTCCTTTTATCTGTAATCTCATCATGCAACCAATCCCAAGTATAATCATAAGACTCTCCTTTGTCCACATCTGCATATCTATGTGTTCCTGGATACCACAAAGCAGCTTTGTCCCGGGTATTCCAATCCGTTCCAATAAAATGATACTCCTGATAATCAAAAGCAAAATTAAAATAATGACTTGGATACCCATGACCTGTAACATCTGTGGGAGATGAAAGCAAAGATGACTCTTTCCAGTTAGGTATAGAGAAATAATATCTTAAACTATCATACTGTGTTTTCAATCCATTGTAAAAATATTCTCCTATGGTTACTTCATCATCATCTTGGTCATCATCATCGCTTCCTCCCACATAAGGCCATGTATCGTGATTTCCAAAAACAGGTATCCATGGCATATCGAGTTTATCAAGTATCTTTTTTGCTCTTTGATATTCGGACTTTTCAGAACTCTGTGTGATATCACCAAGACAAACCACAAATTTTATATCCCTTCCTTTTGGAGAGTAATTGTTATACTGGTTGATATGTGCCACTATATTTTCATTATTCTGAATTGCCCATGTGGTTTCATTGGGATTATTATCTGAATCATTCCATCCTTTGGTACCAAAATCAGCCTTACCATCTATTTTTTTCTTCCCCTCAGCAATATGCATATCAGCCATTACAGCAAAACAGAAAGAATAAAAAGGACCAGCTCCTATATCATACTCATACCTTCCCACACTCATTGGCAAAACGATATCAATTTCTTCGGGTGTTTCTCTGAAATCTACATCTTCAAATCTCATAGGCTCAAAATAAATCTCATCCCCCACTCTAATGACTCTATCTGTATTAGGGAATAGAATATCCATCCTTTCAATATTTCCTGTATCCACTGGGATCCCATCTCTCCATATATCAAATGTAAAAATAGCCTCCCCATACTCATCGGTTGTTTTCACCTGAATTAAACTATCTCTTCCTCTATAAATTATCATTTTTATTTCTCTATCCCGAACCAGACTATCTCTCACTATGTTCCCAAGCCTATCTACATAGCTTGGAGCAAACGGAAATTTCACAACCACTTTGACTGTATAATCTGCTTCAACAAAAGAGACAATGAGAAAAAGAAAGATTGACTTCTTTTTCATCTTTTCCCCCTTCATTTCAAATTAAATCCTATCACTGCACCAATGGGAGGAAGTAAATACACTGCTAATGTTCCTATATGAGGAGATTCAGGAGTTAAAAAGGAAATGAAACATCCCAATACACTTCCAATCCCTGCTCCTATTGCAGAGTGCCACCAGTTTCCCTTCTCTCCAAGTATCTTTCCAAAACCAACTGTAAAGGTACTTGTTACTAAGAAATTACTCACAGAATAACTTATAGCTCCCGCAAAAAGGTTGGGTTCCTCTATCATAGGTCCTGTTACCAATGCTATATAAGCTCCTAAAAATAAAGAAGAAGCATTCCCTAAGGATGCTCCCATGAACTCAAAAGAGTATACCCCTATTTTCTTAAGCGTAATCTCTTGAGAATTCTCATCTGGATAAGAAAAATAAAGATGTTGAATATGTATGGGTTCCGAAGAAAATGTATCATTCAAAAAGAAAGAGTTTGTATTAGCAGATATTATTAATTGAATAAAAAGCCCCATAAGACCTCCTTTTATAGATTATATCCTATTACTCCTCCTAAAAAAGGAGTGAATAAAATACAGCTGAACATCCAAAAATTCATATAACCTTCTTCGTTAGTTTTCCATAATGCAATACATCCTATTAAAGTTCCTACACCTGCTCCAATTAAAGATTTTAGCACACTCCCTTTTTCATCGAATGTCCATCCAATAAACCATATGGAACCTGTAGGTATAAGAGGCATACCTGCTAAATAATATGCATAATGTAATCCACCTT